>DATLHW010000244.1:0-10948 GCA_035539675.1 Burkholderiales bacterium
AATGGGATTCCTCCATAAAACGCCGTTGCTGAAGTTCCAGCAAAAGGGCAAGGGCGTCACCAATATCACCGGTGAAAAGCTCTATGAGGCGCAGGTCCTTGCGGCAGTGCGTGCGGTTCTCGCCGAGATGGGGCGTGCGGCCCGCTTCGTGATGATGCTCGCAGACGAAGAAGCGCAGTGTTACCGCCTGTATATCGAAGCCGAAGCAGACCCCAAGTGGAGCGCGGCGCAGTTGGCGAATGCGGTCGATGTGAGGCTTGCGGCGCTCAACATCGAATATCAAGCCAAGCGCGAAAGCGGGCGGCTCGGGGAGATTGATGCGCATTGGCTCGCGGCCGAAACAGGCGAAGCCTATAAGCAGCACTGCGTGCAGCAAGGTCAGCGCGAGGGCCAGTTCAAGACGGTGGCGCTTGCCTACAAGAAGGACTTCAGCTTTGACCTTGGGGCGTACCTGGAGAGCAAGTAATTCCTAATGAAGGCCGCCATGATTCTTGAATCAATCCATGCTTCCATACTTGAAATTCCATTCAAGACCACATTCAAGCACGCTTCCGCCCTACGCAAGACGACGCAAACCATCTGGATGACCGCCCATGCGCGGAGCGGCGTGCGCGGTTTCGGCGAGGGATGTCCGCGGGAATATGTGTCGGCGGAAAGCTTGGCGAGCGCCGAGGCGTTGATTGGCCAGTATTCGAGTGATTGGCTGCGAACGATCGACAGCATCGATACGCTCAAGGATTGGGTTACGGATCATGGTGGCGAGATCGACGCTAACCCTGCCGCTTGGACGGCGGTTGAGCTGGCGTTGCTTGATTTGCTCGGAAAGGAAGCAGGATGCTCAGTGGAAAAATTGCTCGGGTTACCGGAACTGGCCGGTCGTTTTTCTTACACGGCGGTGTTGGGTGACGCCGAACCTCGCCAGTTCGAAGCTCAGCTCGCCCAATATTTAGGCGTCGGGTTCCACAATTTCAAGATCAAACTTTCCGGCGAGTATGAGCGTGATCTTGCCAAGGTTCGTGCGCTTACGGCTGCGGGGATCTTGCCGCAGGCGGTGCGCGCCGACGCTAATAATTTGTGGGCTGACGCTCACACTGCGATTGCCTATTTCGAAGCATTGAACTTCAAGTTTTTCGCACTGGAGGAGCCGCTGCGCGCCAACGATATCGATGGCATGCGGCAAATCGCCGATGCGTTGGGCGCAAACATCATTCTCGACGAGAGCTTGCTGCGCACAGAGCAGCTTGCACGCTTAGTAGCGTCGCCAGCGTGCTGGATCGTCAACGTGCGCGTCTCGAAAATGGGGGGATTGCTGCGTTCATTGGCGCTAGTGCGCGAGGCGCATGCGCGGAAGCTACGCCTGATTGTCGGCGCGCATGTCGGCGAGACTAGCTTGCTAACGCGTGCTGGGCTGACTGTTGCGAATTGCGCGCGCGATATTTTGTTGGCGCAAGAAGGCGCCTTCGGCACCCATTTGCTCACGCGCGATATCGTCGAGAAATCTCTAATGTTCGCTGGCGGCGGCGTATTGGATATTGATGCGTATGGCGTCGCCAATAAACCAGGATTCGGGCTGGCTATCTTGTCTGCGTAGACGACGCCTATTGCGAGTCTTCCGCCATGGCGATGGCGAGGGATTTTCAGTCGGCCGTGGACTTCAAGGTGTCTTGCACCAACCCTGGCTGCAATTGCCGCATACAGTTGAAATGCCCCAGCGGGCATTCGCGTTGGAAGCAGGGACTGCATTCCAACTCAAGAGAGATCACACGCGCTTTGTCTGAAAGCGGCGGCGTGTGTTTTGGGCTGGAGGAGCCATATAGCGCGGCGAGCGGCCTATCGAGCGCCGCAGCGATATGCATAAGCCCGGAATCGTTGCTGACTACGTATTTTGCGCAACTCATCAGGTCGATGACGTCCGCCAACCCTGTAGCGCCCGTGAGATCCCGACAAACGCCGCCAGCAAGTTGATTAATCTCTGCGCCAACCGGCTTGTCCTTGGGCGAACCCAGTAGCCAAACCTGATGTCCGGATTCCACATATGTTTTCGCCAATGTTGCGAAATGCTCGGAGGGCCAACGCTTGGCGGGACCGTACTCTGCGCCAGGGCAAAAAACGACCACGGGCGGGGAAGCGCTTAGTCCAAGCCGCTCAAGTGTAGCGCCAAGCCGGATGAGGTCGACGTTAAGCCGAGGTTTTTCCAATGGCCGTTGAAGCGATGCGCCGGGCGATTCCGCCAATAGCGCATAACGCTCCACCATCAGCGGCAACGCCGCTTTATCCAGTTTGCGTGCGTCGTTCAGCAGGCCGTAACGGGCTTCCCCGATAAACCCCGTGCGTTTGGGAATGCCGGCGAAGATGGGAATCATCGCCGACTTTAGCGAATTGGGTAGGACGATGGCGTGGTCATACGCTTTTTGTTTTAGGTCGCGGCCGACGCGCCATCGGTCCGTGAATTGCAGCGTCCCGTGACCAAAGGGATTATCGAGCACGTCGTTAACTTCCGGCATGCGGGTAAGCACAGGCGCAACCCAGCGGGGTGCGAAGACATCAATGACGGAGCCCGGGTTCCGTTGCAAGAGCCGCATGAAAAGCGGTTGGGCGAGGACGGTATCGCCGACCCAGGAAGGAGCAATGATGAGGAATTTGGCCATCTAAATGAAAGAAAATGGGACGCGGATGAAACGTGGATTGACAAGATTTGCGCAGATTTCCATCCACATTTAATCCTGAAAATCCGCGTTCATCTGCGTCCCATTAGGTTTTGGACTTCGTTGCGGCTAATGCTCAGGCGATTAACCTTCAGTGATGCGCGCCTGGCGGCAATGGCCAGCCTTTGAGTTTATAAAGCGTGCCGCAATACGGACAGCGAGCCTCGCCGGTTTCCTCGATCGCCATAAACACGCGTGGATGCGCATTCCACAGCTTCACGGAAGGGGTAGGGCAATGCAGCGGCAAATCCGATGCGGTTATTTCCAGGAACTTTTGATTCAATTCGGAAGGCTTTCCTTCAGACATAGGTTAACCATTCGGCATGTTTTGGATCGCGGCCATACACGCAATCAAAAAACTTCGCCTGAATCTTGGCGGTGATAGGCCCGCGGGCGCCGCTGCCAATGACGCGGTTGTCCAACTCTCGAATGGGCGTCACTTCCGCGGCGGTGCCGGTGAAGAACGCTTCATCCGCGAGGTAGATGTCATCGCGGGTCAATAATTTCGACTCGACTTCCAGACCCAGATCCTGCGCCAAAGCGATGATGGTCTTGCGGGTGATGCCATTCAACGCGGAGGTCAATTCGGGTTCGTACAGTTTGCCGTTCTTGATGATGAACAGATTCTCGCCTGAGCCTTCGGCAACGTAGCCATTGACATCGAGGAGCAACGCTTCGTCGTAGCCGTCCTGGATGGCTTCCTGGTTCGCCAGAATTGAGTTCAAGTACGCCCCGGACGCCTTCGAGCGGCACATATGCACATTGACGTGGTGGCGCGAGTACGACGAGGTTTTCACCCGAATGCCTTTGGTCAGACCATCTTCGCCGAGATAAGCGCCCCATGGCCAAGCGGCTATCGCCACATGCACGCCGGCGCCTTTCGGCGAAACGCCCATTTTTTCAGAACCGTAATACACCAACGGACGGAGGTAGCAGGATTCCAGCTTGTTCGCCCGGACGACTTCCTTGCAGGCGTTCATGATGGTGAGCCGGTCATACGGTATCTTCATCATGAAGATATGAGCCGAATCGAACAGGCGATCGGTGTGTTCCTGCAAGCGGAAAATCGCCGGGCCTTTATCGGTTTTATAAGCGCGCTCGCCTTCGAATACGGCGAGGCCGTAATGCAGTGAGTGAGTCAGAACATGGGTGGTGGCATCCCGCCAGGGTACGAGTTTACCGTCGCACCAAATAAATCCATCGCGATCCGCCATCGACATGGCCAGAACTCCAAACAAAAAAGAAGCACGAATAATAGCCGAAATCAGGGGCGGCTCCAACGCGGCGCAATTAGCTTCGGTCTATTTGAGAGCTTGTTTACGATCTGTGGCGTGGGGGGCGAGTTAGGGTGAGGAGCCCAGCGTACGTAAGGCGTCGAAGTCTTAATAGCGCCCGCGCAGTAAGATTGTAAACAGGCTAAGGATCGTGTGCGAAATAAGTTCCCGATTTGTTCCTCGTCTGGCGGGCGAGTTGCTGCGTTGTGCCTCGCTTGTGTAGTCCCGCTACACGGCGCTTCGGGACGCCTTGCATCGCATCCCGCCAGACGTGTCCAAATCGGGAATTTATTCCGCACACGATCCTTAAGAAGACTGCGTGAACGACTGCGAAACGGTACAATAGCCCGATCATTTCCGGGTGAGGGTGCTTCTTTGAACGATACCGTACAAACAACGCTACCACGCGATGTCGAGGCTCCACCGCAGACCAGGCCGGATACCGCTGAGGAGAAGCTCTCACGCGATCTGCTGATTTTCGCCTCGGCCTTGATGTTTTTCGTTCCGATGCTTTGGCTCATGATTTACTGGAGCTTCGGGCTGCGCGTCTCGACGACTATTCCATTGATCTATCAAGGCCTATCGGCGACTGCCTTGCTGGTCTACTACAAGACCCGCAATTTTCGGCTGCTTGCCCACCTCCAGCTAGGCTTGTTCCTGGCGACGCCGTTTGGCATGCAGCTTGTGATCGGCAACTTTGTCGGCGGCGGCGGCATTACGCTGTGGGCGTTGATGGCTCCCGTTGGCGCGCTGGTTTTCCTCGGGGCTCGCGAGTCTGTCCCTTGGTTCATCGCCTACGTTGTGATCACGGCGCTTTCCGGTTTCTTCGATTTTTACGTGGGTGAAAACACCACTCAGATTCCTATTCGCACCGCGGCGGTTTTCCTCGGCGTTAACTTCGTCGCCATCTCGGCCATGTTGTATTTCCTGTTTCGTCATTTCGTCCGCGAAAATGCGCAGAATCGAGCCATTTTGCAGGCCCAGCATCGGCTCTTACAGAGCGAACAGGAACGGTCGGAACGTCTCTTACTCAACATTTTGCCCGGTCCAATCGCTGTGCGATTGAAAGCGGAAGAAAAAACCATCGCCGATGGCTTCGCCGACGTCACTGTGATGTTCGCGGATATCGTCAACTTCACCAAGTTGTCGGAAGAGTTGGCGCCGGGTGAAATGGTCGCATTGCTGAACGAGATATTCTCCGCCTTCGATTTGTTGGCTGAGAAACATGGTCTGGAGAAGATCAAGACCATAGGCGACGCCTACATGGTGGCGGGTGGTCTGGAATACGGCGGCCAGCATCATTACGCCGACCGTATCGCTGATATGGCGCTGGAGATGCGCGATCTCGTGATGAATTACCGTCCGATAAACGACGGGCAGTTGGAAATCCGTATAGGTATCGGCACTGGCCCGGTGGTTGCAGGCGTTATCGGTATGAAGAAATTCATCTACGACCTCTGGGGTGATACGGTGAACATCGCCAGCCGCATGACGACCGAAGGCGCCGCAGGGTGCATTCAAGTCGACATGACGACTTATAAACGCCTTCATAGCCGCTTCCGCTTTGACGAGCCGCAGACCATCCAGGTAAAGGGAAAGGGGCTGATGCAGTGTTACAAGATGCAGGGAAGACGGGAGAGCGAGAAGCAACCTCGCGCTAAATCGCCAAGTTAATTGCTATTTCGGCGCCTTGTAAAGCAGCATCCCCACCAACATCGCCGCAACAAACACAAACGCCTTTGGCTCGCCTGCGCCAAGGGCGGTCACCGCCGGACCAGGACAAAAGCCGGCGAGTCCCCAGCCTATTCCGAACGCGACGCTTCCCCATACCAAGCGTTTATCGATTCCTGTCGCAGTGGGCAATAGCATCGGCGCGCCGCAGACCGATTGATGCATGCGTTTCGCTTTAGAGAAAGCAATCAGCCCCACTGCAATTGCCCCAACCATAACGAATGCGAGGGAAGGATCCCACTTCCCCGTTAGATCAAGAAAACCCAGGACTTTCGCCGGATTCGACATGCCCGAAATCACCAATCCCAGTCCGAACAAAAGGCCAGCTAGGTACGAAGTTATCTTGAGCATTTCAGCCTCCGCGCATGCGCCACAAGAAAATAGAGACGACCGCAACGCTTGCCAGGAATAGTGCAAGCATCGCGAATAGCAAACGCCGGCGGGACGGGCGGGATGGAATGCACAGCGCCACGCCGCGTCCGCATTCGGGGGCGAAACGCAGGGCGACGCCGCCAAGGAAGGCCCCAAGCATCAACGTTTCCCAGCCTGCCATGAATTTTTTGGTCAGGTACACCGTTGCGAAACCGGCCGCCATGAAAGTCAACGTGGCGATGAGCGACCGGGGCGATAGTCGAGATAAGCCGCAAACGCCATGCCCGCTAGTGCATCCAGAGGCGAAACGTGTTCCTGCGCCAACCAGAAGTCCGGCCAGAACTAACGTTGCCCAATCCGCGTCGATCTGGATATTTGGCGGATTGACCGCCAGGCGATAAAGCAGCGGCGCCGTGATCATGCCGCCCAGAAAAAGCAGACGCCAATCAAGATCGTCTTTTTTGGACTGTAACAGCCCCGCGACAATGCCGCTGATCCCGGCGATGCGGCCGTTAGCGAGCACGAATAAGGCTGACGCAAGTCCGATAAGGCCGCCGCCGATCAACGAGGCCCATGGCGTAAAATTGTTCCAATCGATTAACATGGCTAATCGCTTTTGAGGAAAGGGCGTGCGCTATGACACCGCTCGTTAAAGGTTTTTATGAACCGATCACCTCGACGATCACCTATGTGGTCTATGAGAAGCCCGAGTTCCCTTGCATCATCATTGATTCTGTTCTCGATTATGACCCCGCGTCGGGTCGGACGCGCACGGTTTTCGCCGATAAAGTGGCAGCGTTCGTACGCGAGAATGAACTCGTTGTCGAGTGGATTTTGGAGACGCATGCGCACGCTGACCACCTGACCGCCGCGCCATACCTCAAGCGGTCTCTCGGCGGCAAAATCACCATTGGTGAGAATATAAGGACGGTGCAGGGGGTCTTCAAGAAGGTTTTCCATCTGGTAGATCACTTTCACGCCGATGGCCAGCAATTCGATCATTTGATCCGAGAAGGCGAAGCGCTGGCATTTGGAAATTTGCAGGTAAATGCGATCTTCACCCCAGGTCACACGCCCGCCGACATGGCGTATCAGATCGGCGATTGCGTATTCGTCGGCGATACCTTGTTCATGCCGGATGTCGGAACCGCCCGTTGCGACTTTCCTGGCGGCGATGCTCGGGTGCTTTACCATTCCGTTCGCAAGCTTTTGTCATTGCCGGATCAGACGCGTCTCTTCATGTGCCACGATTATGCGCCGGTCGGCAGAGAGCCGTCTTGGGAAACGACGGTGGCGGAACAACGCGCGCGCAACATCCACATTCATGACGGCGTTAGTGAAGAGGCGTTTGTGACAATGCGCGAAGCTCGAGATCGGACGCTCGATATGCCGACCCTGATACTGCCATCTATTCAAGTGAATATTCGCGCGGGCGAATTTCCGCCGGCGGAGGCCAACGGCGTGCATTATTTGAAGATTCCCGTGAATGTACTTTAGTAGACGTTAAGGATCGTGTACGGAATAACTTCCCGATTTAGACAAGTCTGGTGGGATGCGATACATACCCGAAGGGCACAAGAGGCGCTATCTCCGACGTGCGGTGTAGCCAGACTACATAAGCGAGGAGCAACGCAGTAGCGCGCCCGCCAGACGCAGGATAAATCGGGAAGTTATTCCGTACACGATCCTAAGGGTTTTCCAGCGTTCCTTGCGTCTGATCGAAGAGATAAAGAATTGCGATAAGCAACAAGGTGGCGGGCGGCGTCAAATAGGTGCTAAAGGGTACGCAGGAGACGAAGGCGCGCAGCCCCATGCTGTACAGATGGCCAGCTTGATTCAGATAGGCAGTGGCAAGGTTCTGACGCGCCGGAATTTCGTTTTAAAAGATGCTGATTCACTTTGTGTTCGATATGCTATTTTCAGAATTTTAGAAAGAGGGGCTGGCGAAATACCCAAAACTAGACTCCATCGCTTCAAAGAACAGAAAGGTTGAGAAAACCAATATTGACGGTCGATTTTCATTAAGCGTATTTATTTGTAGGGGAAAATAATATGAATGAAGAGAGCTCGAATGAATCACAAAACGTCGCTTTGGCACTATCAAAACCTCCCATAGACAAGGGCAGCAAGGAAAACGAAGCCCTGCATGTCGCTTACGAACGGGGGCAAAAGAAATTCATATCTCTGCTGCAAGAAAACGCGTCGTGGTACATCCACTTACAAGCGGACAACCAGTTTGCCGATGCTCTTCGTGGATATTGGCCTCCGAATCCCAAACCTGAGGATACAGAGGCGGAAATTTTAGTAAGAATTGATGAACGGAAAAAGCGGGCGATAAGAGACCACATTTACGACATCGCTCTTTCTAATAAGCTTACATCCGCGGAAAAACTGAGCGCATTCTCTGCCTTCCTCAACACGCTTGATAGGCTCAGCATACCAGCCCAGGAATCCGGTCGTGGCCGGGAGATATTCGAGCACACTTGTCCGGTCCTTACAAAGGCGCTTGAGGAATGGATTCCGCGAAAAGGTCTTGACGCAGCTAGTCACGAAGCACTCTCTTCATTGGCCGCCTGTTTTCGAAAATTACCTGATGAAGTCTCCCGTAACCAAGCACTAAACGCAGTTGGGCATATTGAAGACCTCATTATTCTTTCAGAGAGTTTGACGCTTACCAGAAAAGAGGATTTCGACCCAGTTCGTGAGCGAATCGCCAAGGTGTGGACCGCGGAGGCGCTTGCTTCATTAACGGATGATGAGGTCGGCAAGGTCTTTGCGCTAGGTCATCGGTTCAGCGAATATCCTGATGATCCCCTTTGCGCCGACGCGTTGAAACGCATTAACGAGTACGTAACTCAATCAGCGAATATTGCGGCTGTTAAAAACAAAGAGGAAATATCTGCGTTCGCTGAGTTCTATGTTGATTTTTTGCACAATGTCCTGCAACAGGCTGACTCGCAAATCTTTGGCCTACCTCTCGAGGGAATGGAAAAATATTTGGAATTCACCACAAAGTTGGGTGAAATCGCCAGTGGCGATAAGGACGCCGAAAATGCCATCAATCTAATCGCTGATGATGTCCGTTCCCATCATAGAGGGTGGGAATATTTAAACCTGCAACAGTTTTCTGAATTCGCCGATGTTTTTAGCCAATTTCCCGAACGGGAGCACTGCGTCTCTGCTTTACGTTCGATTAATACAGCCTTAAGCGAGCTTAAGTTTGATGAGGTAAGCGCTGACGAAGCAATGCATCTTGTTTCACTGACCCGTAGTTTCGATCGATTGTCGGAAGATACTGATTTTCGCAGTGCCGCTTTGAATCATCTTTTGTCAGACGTTATTCCTGCTGCTGCTGCTGCAAAGATCGATTCGAAAGACTTTCTAGCAGCGGTAATCGACGCTTATAACGAGGTGGGCCGTCGTTATCTTGCTCAGCCCGATATTACTTCGGCGCAGAAGCTGAAAATTTGGACCGACTACGCGACACTAGACTTCTCTCGCAACCGTAGCGAGCCGCCCCAGGTTGAAGTGGGACAAAGTAATACGGTAAGCATTGCAACCTCAATCGCGGACCGTGTAGCAGATTTCGAAAGAGGTCTGTTATCCCGAGAAATGGGATCTCTTGTAGCGGAAGATTGTAAAACAGCAGAATTTGCCGATTTGAATCGGGAAGAGTGGGCGAATCTTGTCACACTGGCTAATCATCTCTACTCGTTTCCTGAAGAAAAGAATTGCCAGGAAGGTTGTGCTGCTCTTGTTGCATACGGATTGCAAAATGCTTCTTCCCTTACGGGCAGCGGCGTCTCGCAAGAAATGCTCTTCAAGGCCGCCAAACTTTTCAGTTTCCATATTCCTCTCGAGCAAGATAAGGTTATCGACGCGCTGGAGCCGCTTTCCACAATGGCTGTCGCTCTTGTCCGTATCGATGACGACGATAAGAATCTCCTTGACGCCACAGCGGAAATAGCCGGCGCATCGTCCAAGTTATCGATTCAAAATGTAAAAGGAGATGATCTTCAGCATCTTTTCCCAGTGAGCGACTTGCTTAGCTGGTTTCCCGATGATGTCCGTTGCCAAAAAGCGAATGCGGCTATCGTTAGCCATATCGAGGCCGCCGATTTATCTTTGACTTCTCTGGAAACGCTTTCCACGTTTGCCCGGTACTGCGTCGAGCATGGCCTCCTTTCTTCTCCTCACCTTACCCCGCCGCAACAACTTGAAAAATGGCCAGAGCGTCTTGCGCAAGTGGAGCGACTCGGCGATGAGGATGGCGATTTTCATAACGTCTGCGATGTGATTGCCAACGCATTTACCGAGCTGAATCCTGCCGATTTGGAAAAAATGACCGAGGCGCAAATGTCCGCGCTGGAGCAGAGATTTGAACGGTTGCGCGATATCGGATTCACCCATCCAGCATCAGATTCCATTACTGCATTCTTTGAGTCGGCGAATTATCAGCAAACTCGAGCGAGGCTGAATGAAGAGGCGATGCAGCGGTTGGAAACCGCCCATGAGGCGCTGCCGCCGGAGCGGAATCTGCTTAGTGTGGCGGGCAAGAACTATCTGGATCGCTTAAACGCCGTTTTGCCGTATTTGAACGCCGAGGATTTTTTTCACCACATTTCAATAATGGGCGAGGAGGGTTTTCCTGGAGACGGAGGGCTTACTCCAGAAGAGCAAGAACAAATTCTTGAAGCCGTCTCGAATGTAGTGCGAACAGCAGCAATACGATATGTCAATTCACTGCACAACGAAATGGCGAATGCTCCCGCAGAGCCAGTGGAAAGAATTGCAAGATCGACTGTCTTGGCGGAAATATTTTTGGCGCACTATCAAGCCGTGGAACAGCATGGGTTGCTTGAGCAG
>DATLHW010000245.1:0-7631 GCA_035539675.1 Burkholderiales bacterium
CGACCTGGACGCCGCGAAGCCTCTGATACAACTCGCGTACGAGGGACGAGCGGGGTCGAAGCAAGTAAATGTGTCTCCAATGGATTAGCCTGCGCGAGCACATACGTCGGATAACGCTTACGCTCATCCGACCTACGCAGGCTGTTCTGGCGAACCGTCCGGAAGGATGATCCAATCGATGACTGGGATCAACCAATCACTGCCCGCCTTTATAAAGTGGCCCCGACGTTTGATCATGCTTCTTCGCTAGGGCGGGAGTTGCTCGATGAGAAACGCGTCCGCCTGTTGAAAGAAAATCGTGTTGAAAGCTATGTGCGAAAAGGACACGGCGGCATATATTGGCGCACGACGGACAGAAAAGGCGCGAACCCATTGGAGTTAGTGGAGTCTGCTGTTCGCCTTCCGTCTTACCGGGAGTATTTCCGTCCGGCGCTTTCAAAACTGCGTACAGTAGCGCTCCCTGATATACAGGCAACGCTAAACGGAATACCAGCCAGCCTTATATCCGATTGCGGTAAGGAATTTGCTAAAGTTATGTTAGATGTCGCCTACAGCTCACTCACCGGATTATTGAAATGAAAACCCTATTCCTCGCTTGGCAAGCGCCTGACTCCCGCGTCTGGTATCCCGTCGGCCGCCTCGATGCCGATGTCGCGGGTCACGATTTCATCTTTCAATACACCTACGGCGCATTGGACGCACAAACCCAGGACGGGTTTCATCCTGTTTCGTCGTTTCCCGAGCTGCATCGTCGTTACGAGGCGTCCGAGCTGTTTCCCTTGTTCCAGAATCGAGTCATCGACTCGCATCGGCGCGGTTTCGCCGAGTACGTGCAGTCGTTGGACATGGATGAGAGCACCGTCGATCCACTCGCCATCCTTGCCGTGACAGGTGGAGAACGTCAGACCGACAACTTCGAGGTATTCCCCAAGCTGGTGAAAGACGCAGGCAATCGATTCGTGTGCCGGTTTTTCCTTCACGGCCTGCGACACTGCAACGAACTGGCTCGCGAGCGAGCGTTCTCGCTACAACCGGGAGAGGAATTGCGGGTTTCCGTGGAGTTGAACAACCCTGCCACGGGTTTAGCTGTACTGCTGGCTACAGAGGATTATCAAATCATTGGCTGGTCCCCACGATATCTCGTTAAAGATCTTCTGCAAGCCTCGACAAAATACAGCGAGCTGCGCGCCAAAGTGATCCGCAACAACGCCGTTGGCACGCCGCTGAACCGTCGCGTGCTGATCGAACTCTCCGGCGCCTTGCCGCAGGATTACGAACCGATGTCGGACGACGGATTTAAGACGATTTCCGCAAACTCAGTCGCTCATTAATCACCTGCTTGCATCCACACATACGTCGGATAGCGCTGACGCTCATCCGACCTACGCAAGCTGCCAGATGTAGGTGTAATCGCCGCGTTTCATGCGGAGATTATGGAGGTGTATTCTCCGCATGAACCGCGGCGATAAAGGATTCCGGTCACCGCACGGAAGACAACGTGTTTTGCTGGCCGAAGACGCTGCGCCGAGCTATTCGCCGCAGTTTTTGCGGTGATTGGCCCCAACATTCTCCGCATGCGATTGAAATTTCCCGATCAGTAAATGGAACATCAACGGGTTGGATCATCCGTACATCGCCCCAGCAAATGGCCCAGAATTGGGTATAAATGGGCATCTATTTGGTATGCACGACAAACGTTCAATTTCCCGTTCGGGTAATTTTAACGAGACTGTGGCCTAAGAGCACACAATATTCCCGATCGGGAAATAAGCCTTGCGCCGAGCCCAATTCTGGCCGACAATTTCCCGAACGGGAAACTGAGCAGACCATGACATCCATTCGATCACCTCAACAACTCGGCGATGCGCTTCGCGCCGCCCGCAAGCAGCTCGGACTAACGCAACCTCAGTTAGCGCTGGCGGCAGGGGTTGGTGTGCGTTTCATCGTCGATCTTGAAGCGGGCAAGCCCACCTTGCGACTTGAAAATATCCTGCGGGTCATTGACGCCTTGGGTGGAGAGATACAGCTGAGCGGATTGCCATCCGTTGCTGCCGCAAGCCAAGGTGAGGACCATGATCATGGCGCATGAGCTGGAAGTCTGGTTATTCACCGACCGCGTTGGCGCCTTGACGCTGATCGAAGGGCGACTGAATTTTCGCTACGCCCCCGGTTGGCTATTGCGACCAAACGCCATTGCATTGTCCACCTCGCTGCCCTTGCAAACGGAGCCGTTCGACGATCACAAAACCCGCCCCTTCTTTGCCGGCCTGCTACCCGAGGGGCGAATGCGCCGTCTGATCGCGCAGCAGTTCCAAGTTTCGGTGCAGAACGACTTTGCGCTGTTGGACCACATCGGTGGCGAATGCGCCGGAGCGGTGACCTTCATGGAGCCCGGGCAGGCTTTGCCTACGCCGCCCCAAGGTGACGATGTTCAATGGCTGAGCGATGAGGAAGTCGTTGCCGTCCTGGATGAATTGCCGCGTCGCCCCATGTTGGCGGGCAAAGATGGACTGCGGCTTTCATTGGCTGGAGCCCAAGACAAACTGCCAGTGGTTTTTGATGGCGCCCGCATTGGCCTGCCACGCAATGGCGCGCCCAGCTCTCACATCTTGAAGCCCGCTATCCATGCCGTTGAGGACAGTGTGGCCAACGAGGGTTTTTGCTTGGCGCTCGCCGATACCTTGCAACTCAAGCCTGCGAAGTCAAGCGTTCACAACGTCTTGAATCGCCCGTTCTTGTTGGTCGAGCGTTACGACCGGGTCGCGGATGCGCAAGGGAACCGGCTACGTCTTCATCAAGAGGATTTTTGCCAGGCGCTGGGCGTGGCGCCTGAAATGAAATACCAAAACGAAGGCGGGCCGGATCTGGCGCAATGCTTCGATCTGGTACGGCGTGTCACGCGCCCCAGTGCGCCGCACGTTCTGCGCTTGCTCGACTACGTGATCTTCAATGCACTGATCGGCAATCATGATGCGCACGCCAA
This sequence comes from Burkholderiales bacterium, assembly GCA_035539675.1. Taxonomy (GTDB): domain Bacteria; phylum Pseudomonadota; class Gammaproteobacteria; order Burkholderiales; family DATLHW01; genus DATLHW01. The sequence goes on from DATLHW010000245.1 coordinate 2,984, forward strand.
GAATTTCTCACTGCTGTACTCAGGCAAGACACCCACCCTGGCCCCGCTCTACGACACGCTCTCGACAGCGGTGTATCCGTCACTAACACCCAAAATGGCGATGAAGATCGGCAACAAGTTCAAATTCAGCGAAGTCCAGGCGCAACACTGGGATCAGTTCTCGCAAGCGGCTGGCCTATCCGTGGCGCAGGCTCGCAAGCGCATCCTGGAACTGGCAACGCTTCTTCCACTGGCTGCCCGCAAGCTTCAGGTTGAGCCAAGCCGTCGCTTCGCCGGCCACACATTGGTCGAACAGATTATCCAACTCATCGAGCAGCGCGCTGCGCTGACCATTCGACGACTGAGTGAGGGCGTCGCAGGCATATGATGTTACCGGTTACCGTAGGTGCTTTACTCCCAAAGCGAATTGATGAGCTTGGAATCAGTTCAGCATCTGCATGATCCTCAAATTCGACTTCGGGAAAAAGTCCGCAAACAATCGATCTCCCCGGAAAATTACTCACAACAATCCGCCGCGTAGATGTTTTTCCGGTGAAAATAGCGACCTGCGGATGTTTTCCCGAAATCGCGTGCAATTTTCCGAATTTATGGCGCCACCCTTGGCAAGCTATCGCACCTCACTGAAACCTACTTTCTTCGCACCCAAGCGCTATATATCGATACGTTAGCCAAGAAACAGCATGAGATTGTGCTCCCCCGATTAAACAGTCCAAATAGACACATGAGCTTCGACTACGCCACCCTGGATCTTCTCCGCCAGACCCACCCTGCATGGCGCCTGCTGCGATCCGATCACGCACCTCTGATCGCAAGCTTTCTGCACCGCGTATTCATCGCGCCGAACGTGCGCGTCATGGCGCAAGCGGATTTGTCGGAAGCGCTTGAAGATGAACTCTTCGGTCTGCGCGACCGGCTAGGCGCCAACGCATTCCCAAAGTCCGCGCTCGACTATCTGAACGACTGGACCGCCAACGACAAAGGCTGGCTGCGCAAGTTCTATCATCAAGGTTCGGACGAGCCGCATTTCGATCTGACGCCAGCCACCGAAAAAGCCATTGCGTGGCTCGGCACGCTGTCCGAACGAACCTTCGTGGGCACGGAATCGCGGTTGCTCACGCTGTTTCAGTTGCTGAAGCAAATGAGCGAGGGCAGCGAAACCGATCCTCAGGCGCGCATCGCCGAGTTGCACAAGCGCCGGGACGAGATCGATGCCGAGGTCGCGCGCATTGCCGCTGGCGATTTGCCCATGCTGGACGACACGGCGCTCAAAGATCGTTTCCAGCAGTTCATGGCGCTGGCGCGCGAGTTGCTCACCGATTTTCGTGAGGTCGAGCACAACTTTCGCGGGCTGGATCGGCGCGTGCGCGAACGTATTGCGTTATGGGAAGGCAGCAAGGGCGCGTTGCTGGAAGAGATCATGGGTGAGCGCGACGCGATTACCGACTCGGACCAAGGCAAGAGCTTTCGCGCGTTCTGGGATTTCCTGATGTCCACGCATCGGCAAGAGGAACTGACGCAGTTATTGGAACGCGTGCTCACCTTGCCGCCCGTGGTCGAGCTGAAGCCGGATGCGCGAACCCGGCGCGTTCATTACGATTGGCTGGAAGCAGGCGAACAAACGCAACGAACAGTGGCGCGGCTTTCGCAACAGTTGCGCCGTTTTCTCGACGATCAAGCTTGGCTGGAGAACCGGCGCATCATGGACATTCTGCGCGGCATTGAAACGAAAGCTCTGACGCTAAGGGATAACCCACCATCGGGCGAGGTCATGACCCTCGCCGAGCCCGCCGCCGATATCGAGTTGCCAATGGAGCGGCCACTCTATACCCCAACAGTTAAACCGCAAATAGCCGACATGACGCTGGAACTAGGCGTAGGCAACGTTGACGCCGCCGCCCTCTTCTCCCAAGTCGTCATCGACACAGCGCAACTCACTCGACATATCCGCCACGCCTTGCAGGATCGATCGCAAGTCACCTTGCGCGAGCTATGTGAATTGCAGCCTCTGCAACAAGGGCTTGCCGAGTTGGTGACATATTTGCAACTAGCGGGGGACACGTTCAAGGCGGTAGTCGATGAGGGCGCCATGGACGTTATCGTTTGGAATACGGAAAGCGATGGGCGTATGAAGCAAGCGCGCCTGCCGCGTGTGATTTTTGTAAGGTAACTGATGAATCGGTTGTCTCTCCGAATTCCCTCCATATCGCTGTAGGAGCGAGCTTGCTCGCGAATGACGGTTGATCGCGAGCAAGCTCGCTCCTACAACACGAAAATATTTGTCATGAACGTCTGTCGAATTTTTCGTGGATAGAAACATCAATGAGGTAAACATGATTGAACAAGAAATCGAATCGCCCATCGCAACCGCGCCTGATTTGTCAGCCCTGGTAATCCCGCTGCTGAAAGGCGTGATCTATCAGGAAAGCGACGCCGTATTATGGAATGCGCTGCTCAATCTTCAAGCCCGAGTACGTGATTACGTCGCCGTGCTGGGACTGGAGTTAGTCATGGACGAGGCCGAAGGCTATGCATTCCTGCGCTCGCGCGGCGAGACCGATGACGATTCGAATCCGAAACTGCCGCGCCTGGTGGCGAGACGTCCGCTTTCATTTTCGGTCAGCCTGCTGCTGGCGCTGCTACGCAAGAAGCTCGCGGAGTTCGACGCAGGAGGCGGCGACACGCGCCTCGTTCTTTCTCGCGATGAGGTCGTTGAACTGGTTCGGGTCTTCCTGCCAGAAAACAGTAACGAGGCAAAGTTGATGGACCAGTTGGATACTCAGATCAACAAGATTGTCGAACTGGGGTTTCTCCGCAAGCTGAAGGTCCAAACAGGGCAACCTGCCATGTACGAAGTGCGGCGGATTCTCAAGGCGTTTGTCGATGCGCAGTGGCTAGCGCAGTTCGATGAGCGGCTGGCGAGCTATCGCGATCAGCTTGGTATACAAGGAGGCTCCTCCGATGAGTGAAATGCAAACCCTGGGATTGGATTTTGTCAGCGACGATATGCTCTCGGGCTTTCGTCTGCATCGGTTGGAGGTATTCAACTGGGGAACGTTCGATGGCCGCGTCTGGTCGCTGACGCCCGATGGAAAGAACGCTTTGCTCACTGGCGATATCGGCTCGGGCAAATCGACATTGGTCGACGCCGTGACAACGCTTCTCGTCCCCGCGCATCGAATCGCCTACAACAGAGCCGCCGGCGCCGACGCCAAGGAACGCACGCTTCGTTCCTACGTGCTGGGCCATTACAAATCCGAGCGCAACGAAGTCAGCGGCGCGGCCAAGCCGGTCGCCTTGCGCGATAACACTAGCTACTCCGTGATTCTCGGCGTCTTTCATAATGAAGGTTACGACCAGACCATCACGTTGGCGCAGGTGTTCTGGATGAAGGATATGCAAGGACAACCCGCCCGCTTCTTCGTGGGCGGCGAGCGAGCCATGGCGATTGCCGACGACTTCGCCAACTTCGGGTCGGACATCGCCGCCTTGCGTAAGAAACTCAGAGGCTCGGGCGCGGAGATATTCGATAGTTTTCCGCCCTATGGCGCATGGTTCCGGCGCCGCTTCGGCATCGACAACGAACAGGCGCTGGATCTCTTTCATCAAACGGTATCGATGAAGTCGGTCGGCAACCTTACCGATTTCGTTCGCAGCCACATGCTGGAGCCCTTCGACGTCGCCTCGCGCGTCACGGCGTTGATCGCGCATTTCGACGATCTCAACCGCGCGCACGAAGCCGTGCTGAAGGCGAAAAGACAAGTCGCGCTACTCACACCACTTGTCGCCGACTGCGACAACCATGCGGCGCTGATCATCCGTAGCGACGAACTGCGAGCCAGCCGGGATGCGCTCAAGCCATACTTCTCCAAGCTAAAACTCGGCTTGCTCGAAAAACGCATCGCCTCGCTTGATGAAGACTGGGCGCGACAAAATGCGCAGGTGCAACGGTTGGATGAACGCAGAGGTTCGCAAATGGCCGAAGAAAGCGAACTCAAGCGCAGCATCGCCGATAACGGCGGCGATCGCATTCAATGGCTCACCGATGAGATACAACGCAAAAGCAACGACCGCCAGATGCGAGAACGCAAGGCCCAGCGTTACGCCGAACTTGTGCGCGGATTGGGAATGAAGCCCGCCAACAATGGGGATGAATTCCAGTCGCAACGACAAACGTTCTCGGCTTTAACCGAAGCGTCGAAAACGCAACAGGCAGCGGTAGAGAACGACCTTACCGAAAATGAAGTAACAATGCGGCAAGGAAAACAGGAACACGACACGCTTGCCGTCGAAATAAAAAGCCTGAAAGCGCGCCGCAGCAACATCCCCGCCGAACAGGTGCTGATGCGCAGCGATTTGTGCAACGCGCTAGGTCTGCCGGAAGAAGACATGCCGTTTGCCGGCGAGCTGTTGCAGGTGCGCGAGGAGGAGCGCGAATGGGAAGGCGCGGCCGAGCGTCTGCTGCGCAACTTTGGCTTGTCGCTGCTGGTTCCAGATGCGCATTACGCCAAGGTGACGGAATGGGTAGACCGCACGCGACTCAAAGGTCGCCTCGTCTATTTCCGCGTTCGGCCGGGCGCTCGAAGCGACTTGCCGAACCTGCACCGAGACTCCTTGGCGAGAAAACTGGCGATCAAATCCGATTCGCCGT
>DATLHW010000246.1:0-4931 GCA_035539675.1 Burkholderiales bacterium
TGCATCACAAACCGACTCGCACGGCCATCATTCGAATATGCTGGCCGGAGAGGGGGAGGAACAGCGCAAGCTATGGCGTAATTGGTGTATTAAAGGCTTTAACATCACCATTGCTGGAAAGCCGCTGACCGTCCTCATGTCATTCACGGACAGCTCTGGAAAATGCGTAGATGATTTACGCATCCTTTCAAAAGGGCAATCCGTAGACGATTTGTTTAACGAAATGCGAAAAGACGCGCTTCATAATAGAGTGGGCAAAGAAAACAAATCTCTGCTTGCCTTCGCTCCAAAGCCACCGATTCAAATTATTAAACAACAAACTGAATCAGAAGACCTGGTTGCTTCGCAAACCAATCTAGCGTCTATCCCTATACGTGAAGCATCCGATGCAGATCGGCCGACGCATCCAGCGAGCACGGCGAATATTCGGACGTCTCGCACATCCACAAGGAAAGGCGGGGCAAAAAAGTAGAAAGACTAGACGGCAACCCTGTCCTTTGCGAATTACAAAATCATGCGGCTAAGGAACGTGTACGAAATAACGAGGTCGTTTAATGGAAATTCCTAATACTTTGGCGCCGCTTCTGGTGTCGGCCGTTCGTGACGCGGTCTTGTACCAGGAGCGCCTGCTTCAAAGCGAGACCTTGCGGGATCGAGCGGACTACGAGGAGCATCTAGTCCACTTGTCGCAGTTTCTTGAATACATCAAGGCGGAGTACAAGCGAGTCGAAGTAGACGTTGGCATTCCTTTGGAAAAGCTGCTTTGAAGGACCGTAGGGCGGAAAAGCGATGGCGCCTTCCGCCGAATGACAATGCGTGCAAATAATTCAAAGGCCAGACTGCTGTGGGTAACCGCATCTCTGGCGAAACTTACTATAGAGGGAGTAATAATAATGAGAGGCTTGACTTGTATCGGTTGTGGCGCAGTTGCTTTGATGTTGACTGGCTGCGTGTCAGTCGTGCCCTTGGCCCCGCCGCCAGGAGCGTCGCCTAAGGCGGCAGCCAGGGTTGCAGATCGGCTGCCGACAGATGGAGAAAAATGGGCCACGAGCCTGCCTAATAGTTACTTTGGCGCAATAGGCGCGAGTGGGAGCGTGGGTGTTGGTCTATTATTCGGGCCGCTAGGCGTTTTGGCGAATGCAGCTTATGTTGACGCTAAGAACAAAGAAAACAGCGTTGCTCTTGCCGATCTTACTGCTGTCAATCTTGGCGAAATATTGAAGTCGGTCGTTGGCGCGCCGAGCCCAGGGGAAGCGGAGGGATATGTTCTTGTGCCGGCCGGCATTATTACCTTCAAAGGGGATGAAAGTTATCGCATTTCGTGTGTCATCACTGCAACGTATGCACAGTCGCCGAATTGGCGAGCCCGTTATTTAGTCCAGCCTGAGGGCTTCTATGACATAAAGGATCCGACGGCAAAAGCCAAGGTTGTCGAATCACTGACCTCCTGCCTTGATGGGGCTTACAAGCTTTTTACAGCGCACGTGACGGGCGCCGAGGGTACGTATACGACAAGGACCGTGCGTCATCCAACGTTTGCCTTACGTCTCCCGGTGCAAGATGCCGCGTTGCCGCACCGCGTTATCGGGAATGATGGGATTGGTCTTATGGAATTTCGGAAAAGTGATGTTGTAGGGGTGGAGTAGAGCCCTACGGCTCTAATGGTCTTTCCAGGGATTAGTGTTCACGTTGTTATACCTAAAAGAGTCGCGGCCGTTGGGAAATACATAATGGGATCGAAGCGCGATGTCCAGCACCCACTCTGCGAGATTTTGGGCCTTTTCTTTCGGCAGCAGGAAGCGCTTTTTGTAATATGTGGATAGGGACTGTTTTGCGATGGGATAGTTCGTTTGTATTTTTTTGTAAACCTTGAGGAAAGAAGGGCCGCTTCGGGCCCATGTTTCAAGCCCGACGTCCACTTCCTGTCGCGAGTTATAAGTGTCCGCCTTTTCGGATAAAGCCCAGGGTCGAATGGCGGCGTTTGACCAAACATGTTGTACCTGTACCCGACGTCTTCCTGTTTGTTGTAGCGTTCCCTCATCATTGCCAGGACCCATGGTCTCGTCCAACAATCTGGCCAATCGACGGACTGGTTGGAGCAGTAAGGTGTCAGCTTTTGTTTCTTGCTCTTGAAACGTGATGACGCAACTCCGTTTAAGCGTAACCGTTAACCATGCGGCGTTGTATTTTATGGGCATGACTTCTTGGCGCAATTACTCCATCGTTGAAAATGGAGCGAATGATGCGAAGAGAAGAATTATCGGTGCAATTAGAAGCGGAATGGCGAGATCGAATAGCTCGTCAGACGATTAGCGGTAAAAACGTTGCGGCATTTTGCCGTAGCGAAGGTGTTACCGAAAGTTCGTTTTATGGATGGCGTTCTCGTCTTGGATTGAAGAATACCAATGATGAGCAGAAAGACACGGCGGTAACGATCTCATTGCCGTTTGTGGACCTTGGTCCGATAAAACAAGCGGCTAACTCTCACTCGATTCCACCACTAAATAATGAAGATCATGACAAGACGCAAGCGCCATTGCTCGACATACGGCTGGAATTAGGCAATGGCATTGTCTTGCACATGGCGCAGCGCTGATGTTTTTCCCTGAAGGGCAGGTTCGCGTATTTCTTTATGGTGAGCCGGTGAGCATGCGACTCTCCTTCGATGGGTTATAAGCGTTAACGCGTAATGGGTTGCAGCAAGATCCGTTATCCGGTCATCTATTTGCGTTTATTAATCGGAAAGGCACGCAGATCAAAGTTCTTTACTACGATCGAACTGGATTATGCGTATGGAGTAAGCGTCTTGAACAAGGACGGCTCATCAGTAACTGGCAGGCTGTGACAACGCGGGAAATGGACTGGACTTCATTAAAGCTGTTACTGGAAGGCATTGAACCGAAGCGGGTTCGTAAGCGATATCGTCACTCATCGAATGTTATTCAGAACCCCGCAATCAATGCGGTTTAATCGACTATGATTACCGCATGTCTTCTGCATTCAATAGAGCTCATGAATTTCGTCGCCGCGCCAGCGAAATGACGATGGCCGAGATTACGGATTTAATTTGTAGTCATCAACAATTAGAAGACGAAGTGATCGCCTTGCGTCATCAAGTGGCTTGGTTTCAAAAGCAACTCTTCGGGCAAAAAAGCGAGCGGCGGATTATTGAAACCCCAAGCGTGCAAGGCACACTTGGTTTAGCGTTTGATGAGCTATCCGATGCACCTGCGACGTCGAGGAAGCGGCGAATAGATGCTTACGAACGACGCACAACGAAAGGAACCGCCTCAGCGGAGATCCATGATGAGTCGCCATTATTCTTCGATGAATCGAAGGTTCCCGTCGAAATCGTTACACTCGCAAATCTGGAGACAACTGGTTTACGGCCCGCAGACTATGAAGTTATCGGTGAGAAGGTAAGCTATCGATTGGCGCAACGCCCCGGTAGCTACGTGGTATTGAAATATATTCGTCCTGTGATCAAGCGTCGCGACACGCAAATGATTTCCTGTCCGCCAGCACCGGCCGGTGTCATCGACGGCAGCCGTGCCGATGTGAGTTTTATTGCTGGATTGCTGGTCGATAAGCTGGCATATCACTTACCGTTCTATCGGCAACATCAACGGTTAATCGATGCCGGCTTTACCGTGAGCCGACCGTGGCTCACACAGTTAGGCTGCCAAGCCAGCAGCTATGCTGGAACCCATCCATCGCGCTCAATTGAATTCCATTCGCAATTCCCGCGTGCTCGTCATGGACGAAACGCCAATCAAAGCCGGTCGTGCCGAACCGGGGAAATTACAGACCGGCTACTTCTGGCCCGTTTATGGTGAATTAGACGAAATCTGTTTTCCCTTCTTTCCGAATCGACACTATGCATGTGTCGAAGCAGCACTCGGCCACAGTCTACAAGCAGGGGCGGTGCTTCTGTCGGATGGTTATGGCGCCTATGACCGTTATGCCAAGCAAGCGGGCATCATCCATGCGCAATGCTGGAGCCATTGCCGTCGAGGATTTTTTAAGGCGCAAGACGTGGAGCCCATCAATGCCGGTCAAGCGCTCGATATGATTGGCGCGCTTTATCAGGTCGAAGCTCGCATTCGCGAAAAAGCCCTGAACGGCCCTGCTAAACGGGATTATCGATTGGCATATGCCAAACCTATCGTCCAGCGATTCTTCGATTGGATCGATGAGCGCTTTGCGGGATATGGCCTCTTGCCGAAGAATCCCTTTCTCAAGGCATTGGCTTATGCCAGAGAACGTCGGGCGGCGTTAGAAGTTTATTTAACTGATCCCGATGTGTCGATCGATACGAACCATCTTGAGCGTAGCCTCAGAGCCATTCCCATGGGAAGGAAAGCATGGCTCTTTGCTTGGACAGAACTCGGCGCTAAACATATCGGCATCGTGCAAAGCTTAATCGTCACCTGTCGATTGCAGGGAATCGATCTCTATACTTACCTTGTCGATGTACTGCAACGCATCAGCTCGCATCCGCAACGGCTTGTCGAGCAATTGACGCCGCCGTTATGGAAGCAACGCTTTGCAGCTAATCCCTTACGTTCTGATCTCGACTCAATACGCAACTAAGCAATAGTTCCGCCCCTATGACCGTTGAGCAGGTACGGTACGTTTCAGGTCCATTGGTGTGATGCTGTTCACAGCCCACGCTTCGAAGATAAAGCGATATTGCCTGTTGGTAATCGGTTACTTATGATGAGTCGACGGTTCCCATCAAAATAGATGCCCCAAAGACTCCACGGCACTCCAGAAAACCTAAATAACTAATATTTTTGGCCGATAAATCAGAATTAGGCGAAATTGTTTCCGTCTCTTTACGGACTGTGTCGACGGATACTGTCGAGAGGCGATAGACCTTTGGCGATAAAAAGAAACGGTACGATTTTTACTTTCTATAAGGAGGAGTG
>DATLHW010000247.1:0-15870 GCA_035539675.1 Burkholderiales bacterium
ACTTGTGCAAAAGTCTTCCAGCGGCGTTGCGTCTCCTTGCCGTACTAACTGTGTACTGTCTGCGTCGACGCGCCTTGCTGGAAAACTTTTGCACAAGTACTTAATTCAATTTATGCGCTTCCGCGTTGCTATCCAATCCGATGCTCAAGCAATTGCTTCCTTGCATGCCGCAAGCTGGCGTATCGCTTACCGTGGCCTGTTGTCCGACGAATACCTCGACGGAAACGTTGTCTCTGAGCGGACTGCTATGTGGGAGGAGAGCTTCCGTACGCCGAGCAATAATCAATATGTCGTGGTCGCAGAAGTCGGTCCGCAGATTGTTGGTTTCGCTTGTGCATATGGTGACGATGACCCGCATTGGGGAACATTGCTCGACAATCTTCACGTTGACGACAAGCAAAAGCGCCAACGCGTCGGCGCCCGCCTCATGGCTCACGTAGCAGCTTGGTGTTCGAGTGCTTATCCAAATAATGGGTTGTATCTTTGGGTGCTGAAGCCCAACGTTTCAGCGCGTCGGTTTTATGAGCATCTGAATGGGGTCAACGTAGGCGAAGATGTCTGGTTTCCTCCTGGTGGAGGCGAAATACCGAAGCTTCGGTATGCGTGGCGGCATCTTGACGTTTTGCTTTAAGCGTCGGGCGCCTACGCGAGCCTTTGCTATTGAATGGGTGTCCTTCTCGCTTAGCATGCCCGAGGATTTCATAGAATTCGGATAAATCGAATGATTTCTACTCAAGACCTGGAGCATCTAGTTGCGCTCCTGCTGCTTCTTTCACGAATCGGCGATATCGGCTGGTCATACTTGGCCATACCAAAACTGCTTTTCGAAGAAAATCCAGTTGCGCATCGTTTTCGATGACGCTTTAAAAGCTAATTTAATTTTTTAGGACGCGGGGAACACATCGATGAATGCTCTCACAGCACGCAATCAAAGGCCCATGCTTGTGTGGGCACTGTACTTACTCCACGGCGCATTTCTGTTACCCCTCGTGGCGTATGAGTTATGTGCATTCGGATTGCTTTCCCTGGGGCCTGAGCTCGATGCCACATATCAAGCTCATGCTATCCGCGATCATCTAATCGTCGCAGTCTATAGTGTTGGATGCTTTTATTCGGTCCACAGCCTTTTCTTTCGCAAGCCGCAGGCTGTTTTGATGTACCTGATAAGTTCGCTCGTTTATCTCTTACCTAACCTCGCTCGTTATGCGAGTGCATGCATTTCATGGGCGCATTGTCCCAACTCGGATTTTTTGCTAAACGTTGCACTCAATTTCAGCCTGTTTTTGGTTGGATTTTGTCTCGTTGCACTTGCATCACGATTATGGCCACCGCTCAAAGCTGTTACGCCCTGAGCATATGAAGCCGCTCGAATAAGTGAGCAAAATGACTTTCACTTAAACCAAGGTGCGGAAATGCTTTTTCTACAACCTCGTTAGACTTCACAGGGAAAATCCAAATGCGTAAATATCTGCGATACATAATGGCGATCCTTGGGTGGTTGCCGATCCTCGTCAATGCAGCTGAACCAGTGAATCTTAGCGCGGACACGTACAAGGCCGACCTTGGAGTTCTCATCATCCAGGTCAACTGGGGGCGCACATGGAAGTGTGGCCAATTCGAGAACGCACAGCTTCAGGCGCTCACCTTTACGAAATCCCCGATCGATGCGCCGACGCCTGTATCTCTAGATCTTGAAACCCCATCCAAGCTGTTTGTGGATAACAAGTTCTTGCCCTATGCGTTTGTTATACAGCCAGGCGAGTATGTCTTAACTGCTTTTGATGTAAAGGTAGCACGTTCGGTAAGCGATATCGGCCATATAAAGCCCTCGCAGGACGATCTCATTAAAGGCGGTAAACCGGTGGGGGGAACATTTACGGTGAGTCCCGGAGAAATCGTCTATGTCGGGCACTTCGGCCTCGATTGTGGAGCAGAACCGTTTCTTTGGCGAAATTACATACAGGGCCGGAAGGACTTCGAAAGGTACGTTGATGGTTTTAGGGAAAAGTTCTCCTTTGTTAAGGATGCGCCAGTTCAATTCAGGCTTTTCTCGACACAGCTTTTTGGTCATCCGTTTACTCTTAAAGAGCCAACTGTCAAATGAAGCAGTTGTGTAGTGCAATCGAGGAAGCCGATTGCACTACACAACTACAGCGGTCAAGTGGGGCGCGAATATCCGTGGCTCTTTATAGTCATTGATTGGGCGCGTGCCCTCACATTCAGAGTTAGAAAACAATTCAACATGCCGTTAGATACATTTGTCGAGGTTGTCGCCCGCGCGGTTGGTCAGTTCGTCGTGGACGTTTTGTTTGTTGGCGTTTTCTACTGGCCGGGTTGGGTTATTCTTCGGACGATTACATTTGGGCGCTACCCGCCTTCGCAGCCGCATTCTCACAATCGCGAGTTTGTTGCCGCCATTGGCTTCTCCGCTTTCCTCGTATGTGCAACGTTATATTTTTCGAATGCCCTCATATGAAAAGCTTTCTAGTTACTCATTCGACCGCGACGCTGGGAATGCTGCTTTTCTCTTCCCGTCGGCGTGCGTTAATTTCTTTGTTGGGCGCCGGAATGATCATCGGAAGGCAGGGCGCTATCCTCGCTGTGGCAGCGGCTCTTAGTGGCTGTGTCGCAACGCCTGCCTTGGAGACGAACTACGTCGAGGTTGACCCAGTCACATTTGTTCCATGCGAGAACAAGCCGGTTCCGAATTCAAGATGCGGTTACTTGGAAACCACGATTGAGAGGGCGGAGATGTTCCGGGTCAGAATCGGTGAACTAAGGTATCAGCGCCTGATTGAGCCCTTAAAGGCGAAGAGAGGTTTAGTTTTGGAATCAGCAGTACAGGCAGCTGCTACGTTAGCTGAACGTGAGATCGTGACCCGCGGCTACTGCAAGGCTGCTGTCGTCCCGCCGGAGTTCCGCCGGCTATTCGGTCCGCAAGGTCCGTGGGAGATTTGGATGTATGTTCGTTGTAACCAAAAGGGCGTGGGCGCCTAACAAGCGGTTTCAAGGGCTGCCCCCTGAACCTGGGTGTTGAGGCAGTAGAATTAGTTCGCGTTTCACCAAGGAGGCCCCGTGTTTGCAGGTCACATCGGCGCAGCGCTCGCGATAGGGCGAGTTGAGCGAAGCGTGAATGTCGGCGCGTTTGTCGTTGCCGCGATGCTTCTTGACGTTGTGCTTTGGGTTTTGATTCTTCTCGGTTGGGAGTCGGTGACTATCCCCGCCGATTTTGTCAGTTCTCACCAACCCGAGTTCGTATTCCCGTACTCGCATGGCCTATTCGCTGGCATTGCATGGTCCGTGTTTACCGGCGTTGTGACGTTTTTCTGGTATCCGCGAATCGAGAGGAAGGCGCGTGCGGCAATTCTGGTTGGCAGCGCGGTATTCTCCCACTGGCTTCTCGATGTTCTCGTCCATGCGCCGGAACTGCCGCTTGTGGGAGCCGGTTCGTATAAAGTGGGTCTCGGGCTTTGGCATAGCATGCATGTTGCGCTCGTGGTCGAGGGAGTAATTCTGGTGGCAGGTCTTTGCCTATTCTTGCTTGGCTCAAATCTGTCGATGGCGAAGAGGACTTGGCTCACGCTGTTATGTCTTCTTATACTGGTGTTCACTGTAATCGGCATGACCGTGGCGCCACCGCCGCCTTCGGTATTCGCGATGGCTGTAAGTTCGTTAATCACCATCCTTGTTGTCGGCGCAATCGCCTGCTGGCTTGGTAAGCGTACTGCGTGAAAGAGGGGATCTAACAATGCGCGAAGCGCAACGAGTACGTTTGCGGTTTTGTTCGCTTCTCGGCCTAAACCGGTGGAATGTGTCGCAAGGCTCCTTCAATTCCACTTCATGGCAGGCTCACATGAAAACCGCTTTATGATCTCAGCCGATGTCCATCAAGAAATAATGCGTTGTTTCACACAACGCTTGGTGAATAAGCATATTTTGACTGTCATCCTGAGGTAACGAAGGATCTGCTTTTAAGCATCATGCCGCTGAAACATAACCGCTCAAAAGCAGATCCTTCGTTACCTCAGGATGACAATAATTAGGAATGGTTAGGTAATTACCCGTCGGGCTTACGACATCTTCAGATGATTCTGGGGCGCTTCGTGAGAAGCGCCCCACTAACCATCTTACTTATTGAAACGGCGTAAATCTAAAATAGTCCACGTACATGGTCGAATTCGCATCTGGATATTGGCCAACGTCATAGGTGTACCAATGCGTGGGTGAGTGCCAGATATTCAACATGAACGTGGCTGGATTTTGTGGAATGACGCTCGTATCGGTTAAATCCCACAGCGTAACTTCCTTGCCATTAATCACGATGTACCAGCGAATTCGATTCGAATACCAATCAAACCCGACGGTGTAGTAGGCGCCCGCTTGCGGAAATCCGGTCATTCTTACTTCGGATAAATTCCCGGCAGGGAATGTATCGTAATTGCCTTCCTGACCTTTGGGCGTTTCGCGATAATCGCCGGTCCTCATGTCGATCGCTCGGCTCTTCTTGCGGAACTGGTTGGGTTCATCGCCGCTGTAGTCAGTCCATGTGGTTAGCCACAGCACATTGGGCTCGCCGCAAAGCAACTCGAAATCGATTTCCGTATTGTCCTTTAGCCCATTGCCGTTTTTATCCGTTCCGTCGTTGTGATAAATGAATATGCCATTGACCACTTCTTCCGACGGTGCGCATGTGGCGAACTTCACGCGAGTTTCGTAGCGACCGTAGTGGGTTTTTTGATTGAATCCGACTTCTGACGCATAGGCTGGCCAAGCATTGGCGTCCGCGCTTAAGGCGGGGTTACCCGGAAACATGAGAGCCAATGCTTTTTGGTCGCCCGCCGCTGCATCCGCGACACCGAACGTGACTGCCCCGGTGGGCTGAAGGCGCGTGTACCAGCTTCCCAAATTCGCCGTGAATTCTTCGTTTATCGTTGGCGTTCCCGGTGCTGGCGGCGCAGTCGGGGGTGTCACCGCGCTATCGGTTACCGAAAGAGGTGAGGATGTTTTTACGCCCGGATAAGCGCTGTTCCCAGGGAAGGTAAAACTTGCGCTCCCAATGCTGCTGGCTCTTGCGCGCACACGATAGATTCCCGGCGTGGCGGCGTTATAGCTACTCGCGCAACGGTATTCGGCTCGATTGGTTAGCTCCGGCGTACGGCAACTAAAAGAGCGGACGGGCAAAGATTCTCCTTCTTTCATGACATCCACGTATACCGTAAAGATACCTCTGGTACTCAGGTTTCGGATCACCGCGTAAGGATTCAGCGCGCTTCCGACTTGCGCGGTCGGGTTGTTGAAACCGACTTGAGAAATTCCTGCGTTGTAAGTGGCTGCTGAAGATTGTGTGGGTGACATGAGGAGGCCAACGCTTCCCAGTAAACTCACAAAAATACATTTCTTGAAATCAATCGCCATTCTTAGTTCCTATTTGTTTGTTTTTGAAAAATCAAAAAAATGGTTTCAAGGGGAAACCGAGTGTGAATCGAAAATGATAGGTCAGGCGCCTCCGTAGGTTGAATGATGAATTAAGGGAATACGCAACATGAATTTATCGCTGAGAAGCCTCTGCCTGAATGCCACCGCTATAAAGCAGATCCTTCGCGTACTCAGGATGACATCAACGAATCAGAATGAGACCAAGGTAGAGGTAATCAACTGGCGTCATCAGGTTTGGTCTTGGGGACAGAATTCCCGCTGTTCTTAGCCGCAATCTCAGCCTTCTTCGCTTTTGTTCTTTCAATCGCGGCGGCGATAGCGGCCTTCTTCGCATCGATCTCCGCGGCGTTTGTTCCCGCCTTGGCTGCAGCCTGCCTTGCGGCAAGTTTTTCGGCCTTCTCGGCCTTGTCTCGTTCTATTCGCCATTTCCGAAATTCATATCGGCGTCTCGCTTTGTCCGCGGCTTCCTTTTTATGCATCCTGTTCCAAACGGCGCTGTTGACGGGCGGGGCGTCGAATGTCTTTTCAACCACCAACATATCGATGCAGTCCACAGGACACGGCGCAATGCAAAGCTCGCAACCGGTGCACTCCGAAGCAATAACGGTATGCATTTGCTTCGCGGCGCCGACGATGGCGTCCACCGGGCATGCTTGAATGCAAAGCGTGCAGCCGATGCAGGTTGATTCGTCGATGATGGCGACTGATTTCGGTTTGGTGATGCCATGCGTTTCGTTTAACGGCTTCGGTTTAACGCCAAGCAGAGCGGCAAGCTCGCGGATTCCTTCTTCACCGCCGGGGGGGCATTGATTGATGTCCGCTTCGCCCGATGCAATAGCCGTCGCGTAAGGTTTGCAACCGGCATATCCACATTGGGTGCACTGCGTTTGCGGAAGGATGGCGTCGATCTTTTCGACCAGATGGAGCTTCATTTAGCAAATGGCTTTGACAAGCTCCGGTATCAGTCGCGGGCCGCGATAGATTAGGCCGCTATACACTTGGACCAAACTCGCGCCCGCATCGATTTTTTGCCGCGCGTCTTCGGCGTTCATGACGCCGCCCACGCCGATAATCGGGATTCGGCCATGCAAATGTTGAAAGAGTTGCTGGATAACGCCATTGGAGCGATCGCGTAATGGCGCGCCGGAAAGCCCGCCGGTTTCGTTGCCGTTAGGCAGATCCGCAACCGCTTCGCGCGCGAGCGTGGTGTTGGTCGCGATGACGCCGTCAATGCCGTGTTTCAACAGCAGCGCCGCAATCGCCGCGATCTGTTCATGGTCGAGATCGGGTGCGATTTTGAGGACAAGCGGAACGCGGCGCCTATGTTGCTCCGTAAGCGAATCGCGTCGCGTCTTCAACTGGCCGAGCAGATCATCCAGCGCATCCTGGCTTTGAAGGTCGCGCAGATTCTTGGTATTGGGTGAAGAGATATTGACGGTCACATAGCTGGCGAACGGGTAGACCGCATTCAAGCAGATGAGGTAATCGTCAACTGCTCGCTCAATAGGCGTGTCGAAATTTTTTCCGATATTGATGCCGAGGATGCCTTTGAAGTTTGACCGCTTGACGTTCTCCACCAGCGATTCGACGCCGCCGTTGTTAAAGCCCATTCGATTAATGATAGCTTCCGCTTCGGGGATTCGAAATAACCGAGGTTTGGGATTGCCCGGTTGCGGCCTCGGCGTAACGGTGCCAATTTCGATAAACCCAAATCCCAGGCTCGCCAGCGCATCGATGTGAGCGCCGTCCTTATCCAACCCGGCGGCGAGTCCGACAGCGTTGGGGAATGTAAGCCCCATCAGCTTCTTGGATTTCGCGCGCGGGTTGCATTGCATAAGCCGCGTCAATCGCAGGTTATGCATCACATTCAGCGAGCGCATCGTGAGGTTGTGAGAGGTTTCGCCGTCGAGGGCGAAGAGCAGGGGGCGTACTAAAGCGTAAGGCATGCGTTGTCGATTATTGATGTGATGGGGCGAGGCGCGTTTCGAAAGGAACCTGAACCACGGCGGCGCGGAGAGTGAGGAAGAGCGCAAGCGGAAATACTTGGCGCTCTGAACTTATCGTGCTTTCTGGGTCTCCGCGCAGGTTTGGCTTAGGTTTTGGGTCAATGCATAAATTTCACGGCGTTACTGACCGCCAAACATTGTCGATCAGGCCTTCAAGCGGTTGATAATCGGTCTTGTAGGACATTTTCTGGCTTTCCTTAATCCAATAGCCCAAATAGAGGTAGGGTAATTTCAGTTTGCGGGCGTTATGGATCTGCCATAGCACGTTGTAAACCCCGAAGCTGGATTTGGGCAGGTCCGGATCGAAGAAGGTGTAAACGGAAGAGAGGCCGTCATCCAGTTCGTCAATGACGCTGACCATCCGCAAATGAGGGCCATCGCGAAATTCCACCAGCATGCTGGGAACGTGGCTTTGCAGTAGGAAATGGCAATACTGTTCCCGGCTGTCCTGATCCATGCCGCCGCCCGGATGACGCGCCATCTGGTAGCGGCGGTAGAGCGCATAGTGCTCCGGATCAAAATGTAATTCGGAAATCCGCGTCTCCAAGTGTTGAAGTCGTTTCCAAGTGCGCCGTTGCGTACGGTTTGGCGCGAATTGATCCACGGTAACGCGGACGGGCACACAGGCCCGGCACTGATCGCAATAGGGACGGTAGGTAAACGCGCCGCTGCGCCGGAAACCTGCCGCGACAAGCTTGCTATATGTGGATTTGTCGATCAAATGGCTGGGCGTCGCCACCTGGGAGCGCGCCATGCGGTCGTCCAGGTAGCTGCAAGGGTAGGGCGCCGTCGCGTAAAACTGTAGCTTTGCGAAAGGAATGTCATTCATCAACGCCATAAGGACTCCCCCGGCTCTCGCCACTTGCCTACTAGATGTTCGGATTTTAGCAAGTCTGGGAGCCGAGCGCTAAGCTCCCGGCGTGGAATCTCTCTCGCGCCTAGGGATTGCAGGTGCCGGGTTTTCATTTGGCAATCGATAAGCTCGAATTCCCAGGCGTCCAATTGCTGAACCAAATGGACAAAAGCAATCTTGGAGGCGTCGGTTTTTCGCTTGAACATGGATTCGCCAAAGAACGCCCGGCCAAGCGCCACCCCATAAAGCCCGCCTACCAACTCTCCGTCCATCCAGGTTTCGAAAGAGTGGGCGTAGCCTAACTCGTGAAGACGACAATACGCATCGATCATCTGTGAGTTGATCCAAGTTCCCGCCT
The DNA here is from genome assembly GCA_035539675.1 of Burkholderiales bacterium. Lineage (GTDB taxonomy): Bacteria > Pseudomonadota > Gammaproteobacteria > Burkholderiales > DATLHW01 > DATLHW01. The sequence goes on from DATLHW010000247.1 coordinate 8,654, forward strand.
GTCCCTCTCGCGGGGCTTCCGCGCATGCCTCCATGACAGCGCGGAAAGAGGTATCGACACGCACTTCGTAGGATTTGTTTCGTAGCGTCTTTGTAAGGGAGCGTGAAATTTTCAGTTCGCTTGGAAAGAGCACCATGCGTGGATCCGGGCTCCACCAGAGGATCGGTTGTCCTTCGGAAAACCAGGGGAAAATGCCGCGTGAGTAAGCGTCGAGCAGTCTCTGGGGCGATAGATCAGCGCCGGCTGCGAGTAAACCGTTGGGTTCGCGGAGTGCGCGCTCGGTGGGCGGGAAGGGCGTGGTGGGGGATAGCCAGGGGAGCAAGGTGAATGGATCTTAAGCGGGAATAGCGCGCGGAGGAGTCACGAATACACCCTTTCCCTTGAGGGGGGAGGGTGATGGTTACCGCATTCACTCTCCCCCAACCCCTCTCCCCTCAAGGGAGAGGAACTCTACAAATTATAGCGGGGCAATAACAGCGCAGGCGACACGCTTGCCGGAGTTGCCGGTTGGCTGCGTTTTGAAATCATCTGGGTCGGCGTGAACAATCAGGGCGCGGCCGACAACACTGTCCGGCTTGCCAGCGGCGGTGGTAAGGCCTTCCACTTCGAACTTCACTAAGACGTTGCCGTGCTGATCGGCTTGCAGGTTGCCCAAGTCGCCGCCGTGGCGATCGCCGCCGCTATGCGCGCCGTGCGCCTTGTTGCTTGGGTTGAAATGCAGACCAGCGCTGGTGGCGTCCGGAGCGGAGCAGTCGCCTTTCTCGTGAACGTGGAATCCGTGCGCGCCAGGCGTCAATCCGGTGATGGTGCCTTCGACGGCTACTTTGTCGCCGTACTGCGTGAAGGTCACGATACCGTTGGTGTTGTTACCCGCGGTTGGCTTCAGTTTGGCCACTGCCACTGCTCCTGGTGTAGCTGGGGTCGTTGCGCAGCCAGCTAAGCAAAGTAAACCAAGAATTAACGCAGGTCTTACGTTCATCATGTTGCAGTCTCCACTTGTGTTTCGTTAGTTAAGAACGCCGCTGCTAGCGGCGAGGGGTTCAGCAGTAAATTATTTACAGCGGCTTTTAGACGGGTGTTCGCGCCCCAATGTTGGTTGCGCACGTTTTTCTGCAAACCGTTGCAAGCGCCGGAATCATGAATGAACTGGCAACGGGATGCAAGGAAGGGGGCGGCGCAATCGCATTTAGTACTCGCGACAATAGACTTCTTTTAGCAAAGGAAGGTTGGGGGAGGCTTTGAACACCAACAAAGGCGTCAATCGTTTCAAATTCCCCTCGATTTCCCTTTTCTAACGTGGAAAGCGACAACGTAGGTCAGACCACGAGATCAAACAACTCCCTCCAATACTTGCACATCCACAACCGTCCCAGCCGCCACATTGCCTGTTTGCTCATCGAGAATAATGAAGCAGTTGGCGTCCGACATCGATTTGAGAATGCCCGACCCCTGTTCGCCGGTCGCTTTGACTGTCCATTCTCCGACCGCATCCTGGGTAAGAACGCCGCGTTGAAACTCCATACGCCCCGGCGCTTTCTTGAGGTTCGATACGCACTTTGCTTTTAGTATAGGAATCGTTGGGACCGGATTGACGCCCATCAACGAGAGCAAGGCTGCGCGCACGAATTGATACAGGGTGACCATCGCCGAAACCGGATTCCCCGGTAGGCCGAAGAAATGAGCGTCGCCGATTTTTCCATAGGCGAGAGGGCGGCCGGGTTTCATCGCGATCTTCCAGAAGACGACTTCGCCGAGCTGGTTGAGAATGGTCTTGACGAAATCGGCCTCGCCCACTGACACGCCGCCGCTGGTTATGACCACGTCGGCCACTTGCGACGCTTCTTTAAATGCGGACTCCAGCAGTTCGGGTACATCGCGAATGACGCCCATGTCCATGACGTCGCAGCCGAGCCGTTTCAGCATGCCGAAAATGGTGTAACGGTTCGAGTCGTAGAGCTGGCCTTCGCCAAGCGGCGTTCCAACGGGGCGCAATTCGTCGCCAGTGGAAAAGAACGCCACGCGTAGCGGTCGATGGACGGAGACTTCGCCAATGCCCAGCGACGCGATAAGTCCTAATTCGGCTGGCCGCACAAGGCGGCCTTTATATAGCGCGACGGCGCCTTGTTTCAGATCCTCGCCGGGATGACGAACGTTTTGGCCGCTCTTTTGGCCTGGCGAGAGGGTGATTTTTTTTCCATCGGCCTTCACGCGCTCCTGCATCACAACCGTGTCGGCGCCCTCGGGAACGACGGCGCCGGTCATGATTCGCACGCATTCTCCCGCACGCACAAGTTTGCCAAAAGGCGCGCCGGCAAATGAGGCGCCTATTTCAGTCAGCGTCGTTTCTCCCTCGGATTGCAGATCGGCGGCGCGCACCGCCCAACCATCCATTGCCGAGTTGATGTGCGAAGGCACGTTTATCGGCGAGACGATGTCTTCCGCCAACACGCGGCCCAGCGCGTCGCGGAGGGGAACGCGAATGACGCCGTTAATTGGTTTTAGGAACTTGGCGATGAATTCTTTCGCCTTCGCGACCGGCATGGAATTGGGATCGTAGTCGTCGGCGCAACTGGCTTCGTGAATGGATTGGGGGGGGCTGTAGGTGATGCTCATTTCGTTGATCCTGGAGAGGTTGGAGGGAATCGACAAGTCTGCGCATAGCCACGGATACACCCTCTCCCTTGAGGGGAGAGGGTGAAAGCGGCGTTTATTTGAACCATCACCTCTCCCCAACCCCTCTCCCCTCAAGGGAGAGGGGCTTAAAGCGGGCTTATGTCGAATACTGTCGCCTTATTTGAATCTGCTTTCCAATTGCGCAAGCTCTTCCGACGTATTGATATTACTGAAGGCGGCTTCCTCGCTGTCGAAGTTCACCTCGGCGATTTTCAACGTCGCATACCATTTGTCGAACTTTCGGTTTCCCGCCGCAAGATATTGCCGTAAATGGGGCGCCAGCGATGCATGGCAGAGGCAAAAAACCGGGTGCGCCTGGCTGAACGTCTTGGCGACCGCAAGTTGCGCTGCGTTATCAACGAGCGCCGCCGCCAGTCGCGCCACTAAATCGAGAGGAAGAAACGGGGAATCGCAGGGGGCGATCGCAACCAAGGGATGTGCGGCTTGGGAAAGACCTCTTTCCACACCCGCCAATGGTCCAGCGAATCCGTCGAGCTCATCCGGTATCACGCGGTAGCCAAAGTTCGCGTACTCGTCGAGATTGCGATTGGCGCTGATCAGCACTTCATCCACTTGCGGCGCGAAGCGCTCCAATACATGCGCCACGAGTGGTTTGCCGCGGAAGAGCAACAAACCTTTGTCGGCAGCGCCCATTCGATTGCCTTGGCCACCCGCGAGGACTAGCCCAGATACTTTCGGGGGCTCTATATCATCCTCCGATGTACGACATTTCGACTTTCTTCAGCCTGAGAGATTCCTGAGTGCGAATCTCCGAATACCGATCGTCGCGCGCGTGCCAGACATTGGCGATGGCGTTGGAAATCTGCTCGTCATTGGCCCCGCCGCGTAGCAGGCTTTTCAGGTCGTGGCCTTCGGTTGCGAACAAACAGGTGTAAATCGAGCCTTCGGTCGACAGCCGCAGCCTGGAACAGGCGCCGCAGAAGGCTTGCGTCACCGATGAAATAACGCCAATTTCGCCGCCGCCATCCGTGTAACGCCAACGCTTGGCGACTTCGCCTTCATAGTTGGCGCCTACCGATTCCATCGGCAGTTCGGCGTCGATCTTGCGAATGACGTCCGAAGATCGGACGACGTCATTCATGCGCCAGCCAATGCTGTTGCCGACGTCCATATATTCGATAAAGCGAACGATATGGCCGGTCCCCTTGAAATGACGCGCCATGTCCACAATGTTGTGGTCATTGACGCCTCGTTTCACAACCATATTGATCTTGATCGGCGTAAGACCCACGCGCGCCGCTTCGTCGATTCCGTGGAGCACATCCGCGACCGGGAAGTCGGCGTCGTTCATCTGACGAAAAATGGCGTCGTCCAGGGAATCCAGACTAACCGTGACACGCTGTAGCCCGGCATCCTTCAACGCCTGCGCTTTCTGCGCCAGCAAAGAGCCGTTCGTTGTTAGCGTGAGGTCGATGTGGGGGATTTGCGCCAACTTTTCGATGAGCTTTTCGATATGGCGGCGCAGCAAGGGTTCGCCGCCGGTGAGGCGAATTTTTTTGACGCCGTGGTCTTGCACGAAAATGCGGGTTAATCGCTCGATCTCCTCGAACGTCAACAGTTCCCGATGAGGGAGGAATTCGTAATGGCTATCGAATACCTCCCGAGGCATGCAATAGACGCAGCGGAAATTGCATCGATCGGTGACGGAGATACGTAAATCGTGCATGCGGCGACCCAGTTGGTCGGGCGCGCCCGGCCCCGCCCCCTCTTGCGAGGAGGGATTCGCGGGGACTTTGCGGCTGCGCTCATCCACGATTCGTACAATGCGTTTGGGCATGGGTGTGCTGGTTTTTAAAAGGTTATGAACGCTAGAGGTCTATTTTAAGCGCTTCGCCTAGTCCTGGCTCCGGGAACCTTCGCTCATTATTTTTGCCGAATGTATATTGCCTTAAAAAGTGCAGGGATTCATCAGAAGCGCCGTATAAAAGCTCCGAGCGTCCCAAATTTACGGCTGCAACGCCTTGCCCGTTTTTTGCACGCGTTTGCGCGATAGAGCAAATTTGGGCCGCTCGCCACCTTTTTAAAGGTATTCTCACGGTGTGAATAATGCTGGCGATTAACCTATGGGGGGAATTCGTTTGCAACGACTCGTCTTGATCATCGCCTGTCTATTTCTGAGCGCTTGCGCTTCGCTTCCAATCGCCTACAACAACGCCGACCTCTTTGTCCGTTACAAGGTGGACGGCCACTTTGATCTACAAGGCTCGCAGAAGACAGAGTTCTCCACCCGGCTTGTTCGTTTTCATCAATGGCATCGTAGTCACGAATTGCCGCAGTACGAAGGATTGCTTCGCGCCGCCGAGCGCCGTCTTGCGGATGGGTTAACGGAAGATGACGTCAATTTAACCATTGATGCAGTGCGGGAGCGATATCGGGCGTTAGTGCGCCAGGTTGCCCATGATGCGGCGCCGGTGTTGAGCACCCTCAGCCCTACCCAGATCGCCCATCTTGAAGAAAGGTTCGTTGAAGAAAATCGAAAGTTCGCGAAAAAACAGCGAATCGGCGAGAGCGAGGAAGCGCAGGTAAAAGCGCGCATCAAATGGATGAGTAAGCAGTTCGAGGATTGGATCGGCGACCTTACGCCGCAGCAGGAAGCGCGCATCGCCGCAATGATAAAAGCGACGCCCTCCTTGGCGGAGCCTCGATTGGAGGAACGAAAACGACAGCAGCAGCGATTCGTGGCTCTCTTGCGTACCCAGCGCACCCCGGATGAACTGGCGACCGCGTTGCAGGATTTGCTGGAGAACATGGAGTCCCATAGGTCGCCAGCCTTCGCTGCGGCGTTGCGCGAAGCGGAGCCGCGCTTCGTTCAACTGTTGCTGGATATGGACAAATCATTGACGCCATCTCAGCGCGCCTTTGCAATCACCCGGTTCGGTAGCTACGCCGCGGATTTTCGAACATTGGCGCGGAAGGGGCGGGCGTCTGCGGGGCATCAGGCGTCTTTAGAGTCCGTATTGAGTTGGTAGCGGGGCGCGCCTTAAGTACCTGTGCAAAAGTTTTCCAGCGGCGTTGCCCTTGCAGGGTGCGCAGTCCGCTGCATCGGACAGTCGCTGCGCAGGCTCCCAGCATGCTGCTCGAAACCCCTGCTTAGCTCTCCTTGCCGTACTAACTGTGTACTGTCTGCGTCGACGCGCCTTGCTGGAAGACTTTTGCACAAGTACTTACTTTCCTTATGCGGCGCAAGGCGCAAGCTGATCAAAATCCTGCCGCATGGCGGGGACCGGGATTGTTGCGGTCGACAGGGTTTTACTGACCGTCATCAACGTGGCGTCGTCCCTGCTGGTTCGAGCTGAAAACCCAAGTTTGCGCGCCAATTCCAACATGGCTTGATTGTCGGCCATCACCTCACCACCGATCCGAAGCATGCCTGCGTCTGTCGCGCTACGCATCAAGCTGTTGATCAATAGCGACCCGAGGCCGCCGCGTTGCCAGTCGTCATGCACGACTACTGCAAATTCGCATGCGTCGGCGTGAGGCTCGGCGACGTATTGCGCCACGCCCACTTGTTGCTCCTTTCCCCCCTCGCGCACTACCGCCACCAACGTCATTTGACGGCGATAATCCACCCGAATGAATCGATCCAGCATCGCCGGAGACAGCTCTCGAATCGCGTTGAAGAATCGGTAGTAACGCGTGCGTGGCGAGAGGCTTTTGACGAACTCCTGCTCCAATTCGGAGTCGTCCGGTCGAATGGGACGAATCGTGACGATCCGGCCATTCGCCATTCGACACCCATGCACGAGGTGGGCGGGATAAGGAATATCAAGCGGCTCCAGCATCGGTTGTCGTAAGGAGTTCATCATCATTTTCTCCGCAATAAAAGACCGATCGGTCTTATGGTGGGCAAATTTTTTTACTTCACGGTGGTGAAGAAATCGCTAGTTGGTTGGTGGATGATCAATTTATTCACGATTTTTCAGGTCCTCAGGGTCAGCGCGTATTTGGTCAAATGATCCAGCACCCGATGCATATGAATTGGGTCTTTGTATAGGTTGCTCAGCATGACGCCGCCCTCCAAGGACGCGATCAATAGTGTCGTCACCTCATCCGGGTTGATGTCAGGACGAATCTCTCCATTCGAGATGCCCTTGGCGAGTATGCGTATAAACGCTTGGCGCAGTCGGTCCATGGCGAGACGTGCGCGATCCCGCAGTACGGGGTAAGCGTCGTCTCCCTCTATGGCGCAATTCATGACTGGGCATCCGCCTGGAATGGGGATGTCCTCCACATAGCTGCGGAAATAGCCAATCATCGCGAGCAGCCTGTCCATGGCCGATTCCTTGCCGCGTAGCGCCTCGGCGAATTTTTGCGCCACCTGTTCAACGGCGTAGTCGAACGCTTGCAGCGCAAGGTCTTCCTTGCTGGCGAAGTGGTTGTAAATGCCGCCCTTGCGCATTCCGGTGATTTCCATGATTTCAGAGATCGCCGTGCTGAAGTAGCCATGCCGATTAAGGTACGCCGCCGCCTGCTCGATGATGCGCTGTTTGGTTTCTTCGCCTTTTGCCATGAGATTCTCTTTT
>DATLHW010000248.1:0-12847 GCA_035539675.1 Burkholderiales bacterium
TAGATCGGGTTTGGCCACCTGCGCTTGCTCTATCCCTTCCTGACCATTCGTCGCAACAACAATTTCGAAGCCGAGGTTCTCAAGAAAGTCTACGAGCATCACGCGATTGGCGACTATATCGTCGACCACCAGCAGTTTCTTCCGCGCGCCTTGATAGCCGATCGCTAGTTGATGTTGAGGCTTTACGGGGACAACGCCGGCTGTCGGCACGGAAAGTTCAAAACTAAAGACACTGCCTTCATTTAACTTGCTATCAACGGAAATGTCGCCACCCATCAATTGAATCAGTTGGCGGCTGATAGCCAAGCCAAGACCAGTACCGCCTGCCCGACGGTTCAGATCGCCTACCTGTTCAAAGGGCTGGAAGAGATTTTTCAAATGTTCAGCCCTTATTCCGACGCCCGTATCGCGTACTTCAAAGCGTAACCGCGCTTCAAAGACCCTTGCAGGAAGAGCCTGCACGTGCAAACTTACTTGGCCTTGATCCGTGAATTTTATTGCATTGCCCAGGAGGTTAAGCAAGACCTGACTAAGGCGCTTTTCATCCGCCAATATAGAGTTCGGAAGGTCTGGCGGCGCGTCATATTTAAACTGCAATTGCTTTTGTTCAGCTTTGACGCTTATCAAATGAGCGATGGCCCAAAGAAATGCGGGTAGGTCGATGGGGCGTTGATGGAGTTCGACCTTGCCAGCCTCGATCTTGGAAAGATCCAGCAGATCGTTAAGCAGACCGAGCAAATACTCGCCGCTTTGGTGGATGGTCGAAACGCCGCTCATTTGACGGTCACTCAAATGTTTGTCTCGGCCAAGGATTTGCGCATAGCCGAGAATCGCATTGAGCGGAGTGCGCAATTCGTGACTCATGCTGGCAAGAAACATGCTTTTCGCCCGGCTGGCCACTTCAGCCCGTTCCTTGGCCACAACCAATTCGGCGGTTCGTTCCTTTATCAATTCTTCGAGATGGTCGCGATGGCGCTCCAACTCCTTTTCCGCCAAGACGCGCCGTTCTATGTCGTCTTCGAGTTCGCGATTTTTGTCGGCAAGCTTCGCAAACAATGTTTGCAATTGCTGACGAGCGTGTTCAAGGCTACGGCCCAGACTGCCCAGCTCGTCGTCTCGCCGCCAAGCGAACGACTTCGTCAATTCTCCGCGAGCGAGCTGATCGGATTCCTGCATGAGCTTTCGAAGCGGCGCCAGTAAGCGAACTTGCAGTAGAGCGACGACCAAAAAAACGCTAAGCAAAAGCTGGCCAAGAAACGTCATGGCGTAGGAGCGGTAGGTGCGTGCGATTTCCGCATCCAATTGGCTGCTATCCATCTCGACGTATGCATGGCCAACCACTCGATCATTACGGATTACATCGTGTTCGCGTTTGAATTGTGTTCCCCGGCGTCGTTCAATGTGCTCCGCCGAAAGAAATGTGCCAAATTGCAGATCGCGCACAATCAACGCCACCACGCGTTCGTCCTCGAACAGCGAATTGAACAAAGGACGTCCCGCTTCCGGCTCGAAATTCCACAGCGGCTCTTGCATGCCAAGCGCGAGAATTTTCGTAAGTCGTGAGTGATCGGATAAAAACTGTTGGCTGAGCTCTTGCTTATGTTGATGTAGCGAGATGAGGCTGTTAACTGAAATGGGAATCAAGAGCCCGAGGATAACCGCGAGCACAATTGATGTACGTAGCCTCAGACGCATTATGGGAATCGCTTCCACTTATTCACGCGCGCACCCTCAATTGCGCAACAATTAGGATTGCCATTGCCATATTCTCATGGTGAACGGTCCTCAAGTGCGTTCCAGGCGACTGGGTTACTCACGCCATTTTGCCCGATTTTGTGCGGCGATGGGGCAAGGAAACTCATGCGATGCATGTCCGAGCCATCGTTTTATTCCACACGCGATAGCATTCGCCGAATTTGGAGTGATCAGGGGAGGAATGCGATTGTTATCCCATTCCGGCGTGTCACGGAAAGAGTAATATATAGAGGCTCAATTCATACGTCGCTGCGGTTTCGAAAGAAGTCTAATAAGAAGGAGTCTAAGGTGGTTTCTCCTATCTTTCCCCCTCTAAAGATTTTCGGTGAACGTTACGTGTTAGCCGCGCGATGCCTATTCCTATTCGCTATCCTTGCCGGGTTTCCATTCGCCCACGCGGTGACGGAGCTTCGGACCGCTGCCCATGAAAGCACTGAGCCCAAGTTTGTTTCTGTAGGTGAGTCGGCCTCAAAATCCGTTACCGGCATTTGTGTCGATATTTTTAGGGCAATTGAGCGAGTAGAGCCTAGTGTCAGGTTTGTTGGGGAGCAGACTTGGATGCCAATGGCTCGGCATGAGACCGAGATAGCAAGCGGTAGCCAGGATGTCGCATGTGGTTTGATTCGCACAAGCGATCGAGAAGCCAAGTTTATTTACCTTGAGCCGGCATTATTCACGGTCAACTATATGCTCGTTGCTCGGAGCAACGATAGTGTGCAAATAAATAATTGGGACGACGTGCGTAAGCTTGGCGTCGACGGAGCGGTCTTGGTGACGGCGGGGCATGGTCCCGCCAGGCATCTTGGGTTGCTGGGTGGATTGACGATTGATTCTGGCGGCAAGACAGCGGTCTCAAATTTGCAAAAACTGGTGGCTGGTCGTGGCCGATTTATTTATCACCGCAATCCAGGCATTACTGGAGAGATTCGTCGAGCCGGCTTTAGCGATAAGGTGAAAGTTCTTCCAACCGTTATGCATGCGACTAAGCTCTATATGCTCGTCGGGAAACATGTGCCGAAAGCGACGGTGAGCAAGATTCAGTCGGCCTTGATGCAGCTGGAGAAAAAAGGCGAGTTGGTTCGGTTATTGGACAAGTGGAAAGAAGAGTAGCGGCAGGCCGCCGAACAGTTTTCGAATATTATTCGAAGAGCGCATTTACGCTGCTTGGGGAGGCGTCGCTTTTTTTTTAAAGTGTGTTTTTGTGTATCGCTAAAGTAGTTGTCTCTGTAAAACGCCAATAAAACTGGAGGGAAATATGTCGAATATCCATACCCACGTCCGGCGCCTTTGCTTTGCGCTTACCGCCATACTGCCTTTTGCGGCGCATGCAGGACAAATTACGGTAATCAGTTCATTTTCAAAAGAAGTGATGGCGATATACAAAGACGCATTTGAGAAAAAGAATCCCGACATCAAAGTCGAAATGGTGAATAAGAACACCAATGCGGCGCTAAAGCACATACGTGAAACCGTGGTAGGTCAGCGACCGGAAGTATTCTGGGCGTCTTCCCCAGGGGCGTTCGAGTTGCTGTCGCATGAGAAGTTGTTGGAGAAATTAGGGGCCGACGTAGGTAACCCTAGCGTACCGACGAAAATCGGCGCCTATCCGTTGAATGATCCGGATGGTTTTTACAAAGGCCAGGCGTTGTCGGGGTATGGAATGATGTGGAATACGACCTACATGCGGGAAAAGCAATTGCCGACGCCGAATGAATGGAGTGATCTCACAAAGCCGATATACCTTGGACATATTGCAATGTCTTCGCCATCGCGTTCCGGAACTACGCATTTGACCGTGGAAACCATTCTGCAAGGCGAGGGCTGGGACAAAGGATGGTCACAGCTTTTGCAGATTGCTGGAAACTCGGCTGCGATTACCGAGCGTAGCTTTGACGTGCCCGAGGGCGTTAGCAGCGGGAAGTACGGGGTTGGCTTGGTGATCGACTACCTCGGTCTTTCCAGCAAATATTCCGGCTCTCCAGTTGAGTTTATTTATCCGAAGGTAAATGCTGTTGTGCCGGCGAATATAGGTCTTATCGCCGGTGGTAAAAACATTGCGGATGCGAAAAAATTTGTAAATTTCACATTATCGAAAGAAGGGCAGGAGCTGCTGTTCGATCCGAAAATCAGCCGCTTGCCGGTGCTCCAGGAAAGTTATATTGGGGGTAAGTTGCCGCGCGATTTTCCGAATGTATTCCAGGTGGCTCGCAGATCCACGGTTCAGTTTGATTCGACTGTGTCGGAGATGAGATATCCGCTGGTGTTGGCTTTGTTCGACCAAACTATTACGGGGCCTTTTAAGGAACTGCAGCTGGCGACAAAGGCCATTCATGAAGCGAAGCAGAAACTGGCCGGAAGCTCCAACCAGAAAGCAATGGCGTTGCTAAGCGAAGCTCGCGAGCTTGCGTATTCTCCCGTGGTGGACGAAGCGACTCTGAACAACAAGGAATTTCTGGAGCAGTTCAAGCAGGCCAAGAAAGAAGCAAGCGCCGCCAATAAGGTGACGCCGATGGAAGAGCAGTGGAGCGCGAAAGCTAAGGCGAATTACGAAAAGGCCGCGTGGAATGCTACGCAAGCGGCATCGACGGTGAAAGAGGGGAAGCCAGTTCGGAAGCCTAAATCCGATCCCAAATAAAAACGTATCCATTGCGTTGGTGAAAAGCGATAGCAAGGGCAGAACCGGAGGAGTAATAAATAAGGGGCGCCAGCAGGGTTTTTGGCGTCCCGATAAAAGGTACTCAGCGCATCCTTACGCTATTTTCGCCAGAACCCCGGCGTGAACAGTATGAGCAGCGAGAATACTTCAAGCCTGCCAAGCAACATCGTGAAACTCAATACCCACGTTTCAAAGTCGGTAAGCGGTCCATAGTTTTGGGCAGGCCCGACCACATTGAGTCCAGGGCCTGCGTTGTTAATGCAGGCGATAACTGCGCTAAAGGCGGAGATGAAATCCAATCCTCCGAACATGAGCAGAAACGTCAGGGTCACGATGCTCATGAAATACAGAAAAATGAAACCCAATACGGCGAACACGACTCGGTTGGGGACTATGGCTCCGCCGATGATGACTGGATTCACTACGGCTGGATGAAGCAGGCGGGTAAGTTCTCGCGATCCTTGAGAGGAGAGAATAAGCGTGCGGATCATCTTGATGCCGCCGCCAGTTGAGCCCGAACTAGCAAGAATACAACTTAGGAAGAGCATCCAAAGCGGCACGAATACAGGCCACTTGTCGAAGTCGACACTGACAAATCCGCAGTCGGTCGCCACCGATACGAGATTGAACGTCGCGTGCCGGAGGGCTGTCCAGAGGCTTGGGTAATAATCGACTTTCCAAAGATAAAAGCCAGCGCCGATGCAGCTTATGGTCAGCAATGTGACCACTCCTTTCGCTTCGACATCGTTCCAGTACGCTTTGATGCTTTTGCTTTTCCATGCGACAAAATGAGTAGCGAAGTTAAGCGCGGCGATCACCATGAAGATGATCAGCACAGCTTCGATCGCTGGCGAATTAAATGCGCCGACGCTTGCGTCACGAGTGGAGAATCCACCCAGGCTGAGGCAGGCCAAGGCGTGGCAAATGGCGTCAAACCAATTCATGCCCGCTAATCTCAAGCAGAGTGCGCAGGCAATGGTGAGCGCCAAATAAATGAGCCATAGCGCACGGGCCGTGTCGCTTATGCGGGCCGTTAACTTCGCGTCTTTCATCGGCCCCGGCGTCTCGGCGCGGAAGAGTTGCATGCCGCCGACGCCAAGTAAAGGCAGGATGGCGATCGCCAAAACGATAATTCCCATGCCGCCCAGCCAGTTGAGTTCATGCCGCCAGAGATTTATCGATGGGGGAGCATGATCGAGATCCGCCATGACGGTGGCCCCTGTTGTCGTTAAACCCGACATGGACTCGAAAAAGGCGTCCGTGAACGACATTTTCTCGTAAACGAACATTAAAGGCGTGCTTCCAATAAGCGACATCAGAGTCCATGCCAATGTAACCAGAAGAAACCCGTCACGAGTCTTGAGCTCAGCCTTGAACCGGCGAGTCGCAAGCCAGGATATGGACCCGGCGATCAGGCATATACCCATGGCATAGGAGAAAGCGCTGGCGGCGTTGTCCTGGTAAATCAGAGAGGTCGCAATTGGCGGCAGAAACGTGACGCTGAATATGGCGAGCATGGCGCCAAGAACGTTGAGGACTGGGAAAAATGCTCGCATCAAAAGTACCCCAGACCCACTTGGAACAATTTTTCTATCTGAGGTACGAGGCGCTTGCTGACCACAAATACGATGACATGGTCCGCCGATTCAATCACGGTGTCATGATGGGCGATGAGCACCTTGCTTGGACGATCATCTTTCGCATTGGCGCTGTTATCGGTATCCGCCGCCATGCCTTCGCGCCTGACGATGGCGGCGATTGTGGCGCCTTCCGGGAGAGTAATCTCACCGATACTGCGTCCGACTACCTTGGAGGTGCGCCGATCGCCATGAGCCACTAGCTCCAACGCTTCCGCCGCGCCGCGCCGTAAGCTGTGCACGACGACGACGTCCCCTTGCCGCACATGAGCGAGGAGGGCGCCGATGCTGATTTGCGCGGGCGAGATTGCAATATCGATGGGGCCCGCTTGCACCAGATCGACGTAGGCATGGCGATTGATGAGCGCCAATACTCGACGCGCCCGCATCCGTTTGGCGAGCGTCGCCGACATGATGTTGTCTTCATCATCGTTCGTGAGCGAGAGAAACATATCCATGTCGTCTATGTTCTCGCTTTCAAGCAACTCTTCGTCCGTGGCCTCGCCTTGTAAAACCAGCGTGCTCTTGAGTTCGGTCGCCAGGAATTCCGCACGTTTTTTGTTGCGTTCGATTATCTTGACTTGATGATCGGACTCCAGCGCCCGAGCCAATCGGTAGCCGATGTTGCCGCCACCGGCGATCATGATTCGCTTAATGGGTTTATCCATGCGGCGAAGTTCGCTCATGACTTGCCGAATATCTTTCGTTGCGGCGAGGAAGAACACTTCGTCGTCCGCTTGGATCTGGGTGTCTCCTTCCGGAATAATCGCGCGTTCGCCACGAAAGATAGCGGCGACTCGCGCTTCGACATTGGGAATATGCTTCCGAATGTCCGCGATGGGATGTCCGATCAACGGGCCGCCGACAATGACGCGAACGGCCACCAGACTGACTAGGCCATTGGCGAACTCCAGCACTTGCAGCGCTTCGGGAAATTCGATCAGCTTGTCGATGTATTCGGTGACGACTTGTTCGGGACAAATGGTGAAATCGACGGCGAAATTCTGGTCGTCGAATAGCGCCGGATACGACATGTAGTCCGTGGAGCGTAAACGCGCGATTCTCGTCGATATGTTGAACAGCGACGCTGCAATTCGGCAGGCGCATAAATTGGTCTGATCGCTTTGGGTGACTGCGATGAGCAAATCCGTGTCTTCCGCGCCTGCCTGACGCAAAACAAGCGGTGAGGCGGCGTTACCGGTAACGGTGCGCAGGTCGAGAGTATCCCGCAACTTCGCCAAACGTGCGGCGTCCAGATCCACAATCGTAATGTCGTTGGCTTCGGAGCAGAGGCTTTCCGCCACCGATCCGCCTACCTGACCTGCCCCAAGAATCAGAATTTTCATAAGCGCCTTTTTTATATCTTTGGAAGATTTATGGGTTGCGTTTCACTCCATCCATTCCGCGATGCTTTTACCCGATTTAAACCATAGAGATTGCGATAAAGAAAAAGAATGCGAAAATGGCTTTTTTCGAGATTCATTGGGGCACCCTGGCGTTATTGAATTTGACTTCCAGTCGACACTTATTTCATTAGAACGGATTCTACTAGTCTGTATCCTACCCCGGTTTCGGTAATCAGATACTCCGGCCTGCCGGGATTTGACTCAAGCTTGTGGCGCAATTGCTTCATGTACATCCGCAGATAGTGGCTATCGTCGATGTGCGTTGGCCCCCAAACTTCCATCAACAGCATACGTTGCGTGAGCACTTTGCCGGGACGCGTGGCAAACGCTTCGAGCAGACGATATTCCGTCACGGTCAGATGAACATCTTTTCCTGATTTGGTGACTCGCCGAGCGGCGAGATCGATATGGACATCGCCCATACAAAGCGCATTTCGCGCTTCATCCAATGCGCCATGAGCGCGATGCCGCAAAGCCACGCGAATGCGCGCTTGCAGTTCGCCCATGCCAAAGGGTTTGGTGAGATAGTCGTCAGCGCCGGCATCCAGAGCCGCGATTTTCTCGGCCTCTTGCATGCGGGCCGATAGGATGATCACTGGCTGCTGCGTCCAGGTCCTCAATTCTTTTACGATCGATAGGCCATCCCGATCTGGCAATCCAAGATCGACAAGGTAAATTTCCGGGCGATGACGTCGGGCTTCCGTCAGTCCCTGCGCGGCCGTATTCGCTTCCAGCACGATCAGATTCTGCGCCTCCAACGATAACCGAAGCGAACGTCGAATATCGGGCTCGTCTTCAATAATAAGAACTTTGGGTGGGTGCGGGAACACGATCTAGCTCGTCTCAATGACGGCTGGCTGCTCGCCAACCGGCAACGTGAAGGTAAAGCAAGCGCCGCCTTCGGGTAGATTGCTGGCGTCGATCTTGCCGTCATGCGCTTCCACAATTGCGCGGCAGATCGCTAGCCCCAGACCGACGCCGGGGACGCCCGACTCCTTCTGTCCGCGCACGAACTTCTCAAACACTGCGCGCTCTTGTCCGCGCGGCAACCCTGGTCCTTCATCGGATACGATGATTTCCACAATGCCCGGTTTGATCGCCGCAGTCACCGTGATTGCAGTGTCCGCCGGCGTATACTTCGCCGCGTTTTCAAATAAGTTAACCAGCACGCGTTCAATCAGTGTTGCGTCACAATGGACGAGCGGCAAGCTCGGCGGCAATTCGATTATGATCCTATGCAGGCGCAACGCGTCGCGCCGGGATTGGATCGCGGCGCCAACAAGATCGTCGACCGATTGCCAGTCTTTCCGTAATTGCACTTGTCCCGCTTCAAGCCGCGCCATCTCCAACAGATTATTGACCAATTGCACCATCCTCGCCGCTTGTTCATGCATGGCGCGCACGATGTCGGCTTGCGTCGGACTCAGCGCGCCGCCCGCGACCTCCAACGATTCCGCTAGCCCGAGCAGCGCGGTGAGCGGAGTGCGTAGGTCGTGCGACAACGCGGACAGTAGGGAATTGCGCAGCCGCTCCGACTCCATCTTCAGCAGCGTGTCGCGAGCGACGGTCACGAAGTGAACCCGCTCCAATGCAATCGCGACCAACGTGGCGAACGTTTCGAGTTGGCGTCGTTGCTCGGGGATCATCAAGATCCGCGCGTTCTTCGGTTCGATGACGATCACGCCACGATTCCGCACGGGCGCTTTGAGGGGAAGGTAGAGCATCGGGCTTGCCGGCAAGGTGTCGGTCCCGATGCCGGCTGGTTCGCCGCGGTCGAAAGCCCATTGCGCAATGCTCAAATCAGCTTCCAGCCGGTGAGGCGTCTCGTCCTGCGCAACGTAAATGCGCTCATGTTCATCGGGCGCCAGCACAACCGCTTTGGCGCGAAAGCTCGATTCGATGAAGCGATCAGCAATCTCGCAAACCTGCTCTTCGGTCAACGCCATGGAAAGCTCGCGCGCCATTTGATACAGCGCCCGGGCGCGTTCCTCGCGATGACTGGCGATCGATGCCTGATAACGTAAGCCGGCGGTGAACTGGCCGGTGAGGAGGCCGACGACCAGCATCACGGCGAAGGTCAGCAAATATTGGAAATCCGTCACGGCAAACGTCCAGCGTGGCGGCACGAAACCGAAATCGAAGGCGGCGACATTGACGATAGCCGCCATCACCGCCGGGCCGCGTCCCCATCGCATCGCGACCAAAACAACCGCGAGCAGGAACAGCATCACGATGTTGGCGAGATCAAAATACGGTAGCAGCCACAAGGCGATGAGCGTGGTGAGGCCGCTGGCGGCGAGCGATCCCAGGTAACCCCGCAAGGCTCGCTGGCGCCTCTCGTCGTCCATCTCCGTCGATTCAATGGTTGGTAATGGCGTGAGCCGCTGGGTTTCCTCCGGCGCGATCACCACTTCCAGATCCGGCGCCTGCTCGGCGACCTGCTGGGCGAAGCTTTTCCTGAAACGGCGAAAGTATCTTGTCCGGATAGACCGACCAACGACGACGGTGGTAAGCCCTGTCTTGCGAGCGTAGTCGACTATCGCCGCCGGCGCGTTCTGCGCGGGCAGCGTCGCCGTTACCGCGCCCATATCCTGGGCAAACTTCATCGTGACGAGAATCGCGCGGCGCTTTGCTTCGGATAGCCGCTGCAGCGCCGGTGTTTCCACGTATACCGCATGCCACCGGCCATCCAACGCGCTCGCCAAACGGTTCGCCGCGCGAACGGTCTTTTGTGCTTCGGGAGTAGGGCCTATGCACGCCAACACAGCCTCCCTGGTTTGTAGAACGCGACCCGATATCCGGTCTTGTCGATAGGAGCGCATCTGGTCGTCGACGCGGTCGGCTGTGCGGCGGAGCGCCAATTCGCGCAATGCGATCAAGTTGCCCTTACGGAAAAAGTTTTGCACCGCTCGTTCCGCTTGATCGGGCAGATAGACTTTGCCTTCCTTGAGGCGTTGCAATAAATCATCCGGCGGGAGATCGACCAGCACCACTTCGTCCGCGGTGTCGAAGACGCGGTCGGGAACGGTTTCCCAAACGCGGATACCCGTGATGCCGCCAACAATATCGTTGAGGCTTTCGATATGCTGGACATTGATAGTGGAAAGAACGTCGATGCCAGCGGAGAGTAGCTCCTCGACATCTTGCCAGCGCTTGGGATGCCGCGATCCGGGCGCGTTGGAATGCGCAAGCTCATCGACCAGAAGGACCGTCGGCCGACGGTTGAAAGCCGCGTCGAGATCAAACTCACGGAGCGTGGCGCCCCGGTGCTGAATAAGCTTGGGCGGTAAGCTTTCCAGGCCGGCAACCAGAGCGGCGGTTTCCCTTCTGCCGTGGGTTTCGATGAGGCCAACGACGACATCGACACCTTGTTCATGCAAGGCCTGCGCGGCCTCCAGCATCGCGTAGGTCTTTCCAACGCCGGCGGTTGCGCCGAAGAATATTTTCAGGCGTCCACGCCGGGCTTTTTGTTCTTCACGGGTGACTTCGGCGAGCAGCGCATCGGGGTCGGGGCGGTTATCGGTCATGTGAAATCGTAATGTCGCCTCAGCGGTTGCCGTTGACCATCGTGGCTATTCAGGGGCGGCCAGCGCTTAGCTGATCCAGCGCGAGGTTTAAGGTCAGCACATTCACGCGCGCTTCACCCAGCATGTCAAATTGCCGGTCTGTCCTGTGCTGAGTCACAAGCGCCCGAATCTTTTCCACTGATAGCCCGCGCACTGTGGCGACCCTCCCGACTTGGTATTCGGCTGCCCCCGGGCTGATATGCGGGTCCAGTCCGCTCGCGGATGTGGTCACCAAATCAACGGGCGCGGAGGCCGCGTGTATTGCATCAGCCAATTGTAGCCGATCAATGCGACTCGTTATCGCGCTTAGAAGCGCTGGATTGGTCGGGCCTTGATTTGAGCCGGATGACGCCGCCGCATTGTAAGGATACGGGGACGTCGCGGAAGGCCGGCTCCAGAAATACTTGGGGTCACTGAATGGTTGGCCGATCAGCATGGAGCCAATGACTTTGCCGTCATGCCGAATCAAACTACCGTTCGCCTTGTCATGGAAAGCCAGCTGAGCGATTCCGGTGACGACGAGGGGATAGGCGATGCCGGTGACGAGGGTTAACAACGCGAGCATTAAAATAGCTGTCTTGAGTTCTTTCAACATGAATGTATTCCTTACGCCAAGCCCAACAATGCTAATCCCACATCAATCAATTTGATGCCGACAAACGGCACAATCAATCCACCAAGGCCATAGATGAGCAGGTTGTTGCGCAACAGCGCTGCCGCGCCGATAGGCCGATAGGCGATTCCTTTCAGCGCCAATGGAATCAGAAAGACGATGATGAGCGCGTTGAAAATTACCGCTGACAGAATTGCGCTCGATGGCGTTGTCAGTCGCATCACATTAAGCACATTGAGCTGCGGATAAGTCATGGCGAACGCCGCCGGAATGATGGCGAAATACTTGGCGACATCGTTGGCGATGGAAAAAGTGGTCAGCGCGCCGCGCGTCATCAGCAGCTGCTTACCGGTTTCAACAATCTCGATCAGCTTGGTCGGATTGGAGTCGAGGTCCACCATATTGCCCGCTTCCTTCGCCGCTTGCGTGCCGGTATTCATGGCCACCGCCACATCGGCCTGCGCCAGCGCGGGCGCGTCGTTGGTTCCGTCGCCGGTCATTGCCACGAGCCGTCCCTGGCTTTGATGCTCGCGGATCAATTTCAGCTTCGCTTCCGGCGTCGCCTCCGCGAGATAATCATCCACGCCGGCCTCCGCGGCGATGGCTGCGGCGGTATACGGATTGTCCCCGGTGATCATCACAGTCTTGATGCCCATGCGTCGGAGTTGCGCGAATCGTTCGCGAATGCCGCCTTTGACGATGTCTTTCAGTTCGATCACGCCAAGCACGTGGGCGTCTTCGGCGACGACCAACGGCGTGCCGCCAGACTTGGCGATCATTTGCGCCGTGCGCGTCGCCTCATCGGGAAACTGTCCGCCCTGCCCGGTAATAAACTTCTGCACCGCGTCCACGGCGCCCTTACGGATGCAGCGCCCATCGATATCGACGCCGCTCATCCGTGTTTGCGCCGAAAACGGCGCAAAGCGCGCATTGAGTTCATGCAAGTTGCGCTCGCGAAAACCCTCCAGCTTCGCGAGCACCACGATGCTGCGACCCTCCGGCGTCTCGTCCGCAAGCGACGCCAGCTGCGCAACATCGGCGAGGTGAGTAAGCGTCACTCCATGTACTGGAAAAAAATTCGTCGCTTGGCGATTGCCGAGCGTGATCGTGCCGGTTTTATCGAGGAGTAGCACGTCCACATCGCCCGCCGCCTCCACCGCGCGGCCGGACATGGCGATCACATTGGCGCGAATCATTCGCGCCATGCCGGCGAT
>DATLHW010000249.1:0-4472 GCA_035539675.1 Burkholderiales bacterium
GTTTGCTCGCCAATTTGAGCGGATCATTTCTGGCGCAGGCTTCGCTCCAATTCGCAGATCTTGCACGGTGGTTGTTTCTGTTGCGGTACGCCAAAACACTTGCCGCCAACACAGATTTCAACCAAGTCTCGTGACAGGCACACATCAGCCACATATTCCCGGCAGACAGTTTCAAAAGTGACTTTTTGTGGAAAGTCATGAGGGCTTACCAGGATGGATTCTTTTGGCTCCTTCTGTAATACGCGGGGACCAAGGTCAAAGTGAATTTTGCAGTCCTTGGTGGTGACGCCCTCATCCGAGACTGTAAAAGTGACATCGAAGCTCCCCACCTGTGTCCTCGGCGGCGCCCAGGAAAAGCGCGTGCTGATCGGGTTCCCACGCGCTGGCAACGGCGGCGTTAACGTGGCGCCGGCCGGAACACCCGTGGCGTCCAAGCTGACCCAGCTTGATGTGGGCGCATGAGAGCCGACCACTTGGAACGAATACCTGCCAGACGCGTCAGGCGTCGCAGTGGAGCCACACACAGGCGTAGGCGCATCAAAATCCGGGACGATGAAGCCGCCCAAGTTTAACGTGGACGTCGTAAATGACTGATCCGTCATACCGATGCAGACGCCAAGATTGACCGGCTGCGTTGCCGTTATGGAAATGGTCATCTCAACGTTGCTGCCATTCGCCAATAGCGCTCCAGCAACGGGAGACAACAGCAAAGGCTGCGCGCTGGTGGAAGGCGAAAGACCACGCTGCGCGCAAGTGGAGGAACCCTGTAAAAAGCTGGTCGTTGTCATACCGGTCGCCAGGACGGCGCCGGTGGTCATGTTTGTGACTCTAGTCGTAAACGTGACCGTACCGGCGCCACGATTGGCTACAAACACATAGGCGTTTGCGCCATCAAGGCTTATGGTCGGGCCTTGATACTGGGTAGTAAACCTTATCGTTCGCGGCGTCGTAACTGCGATCTCGGCTTGCGCCGGATAACATGCAGCGCCGTTCGCGCACGACACCAAATTCCCTGTCGTCGTCAACGCCCAACCGCTGCCCGCTCGAACGGGGTAGGCATTGCTAACGACGGGCAGGGCAAGAAAGACGATCCAGGCAATCCAGCGCATGGCTCGGTAGGACAACGTCAATGGAAGTTGCATTATTCCCTCGTTATATATTATGCGGTTTGAACCTGCTGGCGAAGCGTCCCACTGTCTTCAACAAAGATGAAGCCGTTGCTGACTCTACCAAGGGAGATGGGAAATTGGGACGGGTCTATATATTCGTCCGATTAAATAAATCTGTCCTCTATTATTTTCGATGTTTGAAGTCTTCTAACGAAAAAGTTAACGAGCGCCGACGGAAGCCAAGCGAAGCAAAAGCGGCGTGTCCGGCATCGCGTTCGAACAAAACGTTAGGCGTCACTTTGCGGCATCCAAGAGTGCCGCATGAAGGCGATTCAAGTTTTTTTCATTCGCAGGAATGATGATGTGCGCCAAGTTCGCGGCCAGTCGTGGATCGTCGAAGGCTTGACTCCAGTCGAGATTGGTTTGCCCATCCACCTCCGCCAATGTAATGGTCAGGGTGAAGTTTGGCGGCGAGGCGTGCCGGACGATGATCCTTTGTTGCGACGCTTCGAGAAAGACGCTGTCGTTAGGATAGTTTTTTCCATCCGGCCCATGCATGACAAACTTCCATCGACCTTGTGCTTTGAACTCAAAGACCTCGAATGTATTGCTGAAGCCGTCTGGCCCCCACCAGGTAGCGAGCCGATCGGCATTTGCAAATGCGGCGAAGACTTGCGCGGGAGTGAATGGGAAAAGGCGGCTTGAAGAGAAAATACCGTCGGCGCTGAGTCGTGAGGTCATGAGAGTTTCCGTAGTGAATAGCGACGCGCTTCGCGGCAAGAACGTAACTATGGATTCCATTCGTAAAACCGGGGTTCAAAAATTCTTGGGTCAACTTTGTAAGGACCGCCCAAACCGTTTGGGCGCAACGTTGGGTGTTCTTGGTATATTGGTTCTTCGATATCCAGAAGAATAGAGCCCATTAGCATTCCTGCTGCTTTTCGATAGGTTTCGAATTCTTCCTTTGAGCAATTGTCGCGAACAAAGGCAATGCTGTCGTTTAGCTTGGCGTTGAGCTGGAGCATGAGGACACTTATTTTTTCCGCTACTTCTCGTTCCATCACGGTCTCCCTTTTGGACATTTGAATTCACCGGCCTGCGCGGCTTTTTGCGCAGGTCCGGTGAAATGATCGGTTTGACATCACCCGCGATTCTCGTAGGCGGCCTTCAAGAGTTGCTCAAGTAGCTCCCTGTGCTTCGTTACGTCACCAGGTACGAGCTTGATGCGATAGGCACCCCATCTCGCGTACTCAAGTAGATCAAGGCCAGACTGCTCAAGCTTTACGTCGATTTCTTCACTACGCGGGAGCTTGAATGAAAGGTTCAGAGCGGATTTTCTGGGATGGCAGGTGGCGAAGTTAAACGCGATTCCTCCCTTCGTGAAGCCGATGTACGGTTTGTTGTACTTCAATTCCAACGATGGGTCGAAGGTTTTGCACAGACCAAGGATTTCGTCGGCAATCTTGACTGTCTTCGCAGTAGCGCGATTTTCCCAGTAGCTGCGGTCGGCGGGTTCGAGGGTTTCCTCGTCTTCATCAACGAGTCCAAGACGAAGGGCGTCAACGACTTTGGTGAAGTGAAGCCCAATCCCGTTACCTGTGTCGATGGCGGTCATTTGAAGGGCGATGATTGGGATGAACCCGTTGAACAGTCCAATGACGTTAAGGAAGCGCGCTGTTACGTTTTCCGCAATCAGCACACCGACGTGTTCGTATTGGGGGTAGCGACGACGCTCAATGTCCCAATACTCGATGGTTCGGATGATGTGTGTTTCGTCGGTTGCCCCAAGTTGTAACTCAGTCTCGTAACGGATAAGGCCATCGACTTCTTTGAAGAGCAAGTCGAGGCGGCCGCCAGAGGGTTGAGTTCGCTCTTTGTCGATAAGCGCCAAATCGCCAAGACCGAGAATTGACGGATCGGCTGCTATAACCTCTTGAACCCATTTCTCTTTAAGTTCAGGGTGGTGCTTGAGGGAAACAGTTTTGAGCGGGATATGTTTCATGGATGCACCGTAGAGAATGGTGAGGTCGAACGTTAAGTTAAGGGGTGGCGGCCCAGATCGTAACTAGGAAAAAGTACGATTATTCGCCGTCCCATTTCAACGCGATGTTATGCGGTAGGCGTAGCATTCGGATCGATGTTCTGTGCCATCCGAGCTTCGTAGCGCTGCTTGCATGCGGGGTACACTTTCACGAATCGGTCCTTCGCCTCGTACTGCAGCTGATACTTTTTGTGCTCTACGTCCCAGGAGCGAACGCATAAAGGCGCCCCGGCGGGTTTGCCATTTTCGTTTATGACGTAATAGGCGTCTCTTACACGGCAAATGGAGTCCTTAGATTGAAATGCATCCTCCAGACTCTTAATTCGCTGCTCTCGCTTCGCAAGCAGCTCTTGGATTTCCGTAACCTCAATCTTTGCATCGGCCAACGCACCAATTAGTTCCGCGAGCTTCAGCTTTAGCTCCGCCTTCTCGAGCGAGAGATCAGTTTCTCGAAGAAGTTTCGCGATGTCAGTGGCGGTCTTGAGGCTCGACAAGACTGCGCCAATTGCCGCTATATCAGGCAAATGACCTCCTTAAAACGCATAACGAGGCTGTAGAAAAAGTATTCCCGCATCTTGCCTTGAGTAATCGCAACCGACAAGATCACGCCATCTGAATTTGAGAACACGAACATTCGGTGGCCCACTACAAAACAATCGACGCCAATCCCCGTTTTCTCGCCGTTGACCTTGCCCGCTAATTGCTGCCGGGCACATTCGAGCATGCGTTGAATCATCTGCTCGATCACGAGCTCGACCTGTCCAATCTCGACGAGCGTTATCGCAACGACGAGACGGGCGCGCCGGCGTATCCGCCGGTGGTGTTGCTGAAGGTCATTCTGTCCGCCTATTCGCGCGGCGTTGTCGGTGGCCGCCCTATGGAGCGCGTGTGCCGCGAACACGTCATCTTCGTCGTGAAGTGCGGTAGATACTATGAATCAGGCGAGTCGATTGCTGATTAATCCTTAAAATGAGTTTGCAATATCCAACGTAAGGAGAAAGCCATGAAATCGACTCGCCTGATTCATAGTATCTACGGCCCTTTTTTGTGGAGAGATATTAGTGGCGCGATTTGGCATGGGAGATTTACCGCCAGGGTAACCATGTACTTGGGGTTTTGCCTGTTAGCGCGATTCGAAGAAATACAGACCAAATATACGGACTAATGGTGAGATTAAAAACGGTATCGAACGACAAATGAGGAAGAGAGCGCGATGTGATGAAGTGCTCCGCTACAAACGATCCGGCCCCCGCTCCGAGAAGCACAAAGAATGCAGCGCCGAGGCGAACAATGCCGCTTACACGCTGATTACCCCACTGTGG
>DATLHW010000250.1:0-3620 GCA_035539675.1 Burkholderiales bacterium
ACATCGTGATACCGGATCTCCGCCTCGGACTCGAAATAGGCAATCTTCACGAAAGCCCCCGTGACAAAGCGGGTTGGATCAGGATGGAACAAGAGCACAGCGGCGCGTTTGAGGTACGCGCCTTCGGTGAGTTTCAGTCGCTCCAGCAACCCGGCGTCCGTTTCGTCCAGCGCCTCGGTATCCAGACGGCCACTGCGCGCTGCAAGTTTTCGAAACTGAACGAACGCCGGCGGCGACAAGTCAGCGATGGACACGCCTGGCAGCGGCGAGCCATCCCAGGTGCGCCCGTAGCGGCGAAGTAGAAATTGATCGAGCGCCGCGCCCTTGAGTTCTTGCAAGGTGCTGCCGCTGCGCTGGTAATAATGGCCGCGATAACTGATCGGGTTGAGATAGGCAGGGGTGACGATTTCCAGAAGGTCTTTGCCGTCCTCTCGACGCAGATTTACTTCGGCGATCACGCCCAGAAGGTCGCGGATTTTGTTGGGCAGGTCTTCCAGCAGCTTCTCGGCGTCGGCGAGGCCAACCACCTTGCCTTGGTCGTCCCGGCCAATCACGAGTACGCCGCCCTGGGCGTTGGCGAAGCCGCATATCCAGCGCAGGTAATCATCCTGCCAGCGTTCTTTCCATTCGGTGTGCTGCGCTTCGCGCATCAGCGATTCTGATTGTTTACGCATTGCCGGCGCCTTCGGCAGCGCAACGACCGCGCTTGTGATGAGGCAGCGTGATAGTAATAAAGGGGGATTGCTTCTTCCGGAATCGGCGGTTCATGGCTTCATACTCATTACGTCACAATCGCCACTTTCTGGGCAATCACGTTATACAGGTCAATTTCCGTTTGCTCCGTTCGTATCGACACTATCAAGCTATATCGTGCGGGCAAATCGTAACGCTCCAAGGCTGGGCGAGTTCGCCACCATCCTGCCGCCGGGTAGACGGCAATGAACCCTCTGCTCGCAAGGTCAGCCGCCGTTCCCTCCCATACGTCTTGGTGAAGTGAGCCGCGATGCCGTTGATATTTTCCCAGATACCAATCAGGATCGCGTGGATTGACCGAATCGCCTTCATCTTCTCGAACCGCAGCCGCGTTAACACGCGCAATGAAGTCTGCTGTGGAAGCATCTAGCGGTCGTTTTATATCGAAACGAAGACGATGCGAGGGGTAGTGGAACTTTGAGATTGCGCCCCGAGCCGACGGGTTGGGTTCAACGAAGTAAGAGAGGGTTACGCGCATTTGTACGCGAGCATTTTGCATAGCTTCCAGCTCTTCGCGAGGCCAGGGCAAAGCATGCAGATTCATATCGCGGCTGGCAGGACTCTTCCCGGTGTCTTTTTTGTACGGATGTACCGAGTCTTCGATGACTAATGTTAGTGAGTTTCCCGCACTCCAAAGGGCGCGATCAATATTCGGTTCACCCCAGCCGCAATGCCGGATTAAGTTGACGTATTGGTTTTTGGTAGGAACGCCATCGGTTGGTAGATACATCGCACGCATGGCCTCGCTCCATTCTGCGGAATGAACGATCAAGGCGCGAACAGTCTCCGGACGCAGAGTTGGATAGGCCGCCACAATTTGAGCCGCCATGCGAGCGCACAGCGCGGATGCTGCGCTAGTGGCGTTGAACGTCGTGAACAGACGGTCCAGCGGTTGATTGTTCGTAGTTAGCAGTTGCAAGCTGCTCATGCCAATAGCGCCAAGGCCATTGTCTCCGAGGTTGCCGCCCTCCAGCACGATATCCGGCTTCAACGGCCACGCGCTTTCCCATGCGGCCGAGGTCGTTGTGTAAGGGCTCAAACCTCCAGCCGCGGCAACCGCAGTATAGGTTTGATCTCGCGTTTCCGCTTTGTACGTGCACGCCCCAACCGTTAATGCGTTCCATGACTGCCCAGGATCGTGGACGAGATTGGTCGACAAGCTGGCGGGATATTGACCCCAAGCTTCGAAATCCTTCGTATTGCCTGCAGACAAAACAAACAAGCGTGGAAATTGACCGGCCCCATCGGCATCGGCCGCAAGGCTGTCCACAGCCGCCGACCAGGATGAAGGCCGGCCTCGATCACGGTAATCGGATGCTGAAACTGCCGAGCAGAAGATGCGCTTGCGATTCGGGAAAGCAATTTCAGGACGCGCTACAGCATCGCTAAATAGCGCGGCATGAAGCGACGCAGGTCCAGGATTAGCGCCTCCGGCAGAAACCAAACGTACTGACTCAAGTCGATGTTTGACATCTATTTGGGATTCCGTAGCGATAACTTCGGTAAGATCACCGTAGGCGGCCAAACCCGCCATCCCTGTGCCATGATTAGCGGTATCGTCAGTTATCCCTGTTGGTTCCACGCTGTGCATATCTTCCGCTGTAAGAAGCGTCTCCAACAGGTCATGCCCCCGATTGATACCTGAGTCGAGCAAGCAAATGCGCGGCGTACCATCACCTTCATGAGTGAAGCGTGTGCGCTGTCGCAAATCGTCCATCCATTCGCGTTGTTCCTCGACATTCAGTTCGTCGAAGAAATCTGCTGTATCTTTGGCTCGACGCAACTCGGCAACACAGTTCAACGTCATCACTGAACGGGAAAATTGCTGTTCGCTGCCATACATCAGTAGAACGGTACGCTCGGGAAAATCAAACCGCTGATCGCTGACTGTGCATTCAGATAGCGCCGCCAGCTTCTTGAAATCCTCCACGACGGCCTTGCGCCGCCCTCGGACGGGCAACCATATCTCCCACCAAAAAGCGACTGCGGGATCGTCAGGCAGTAGTGCAATGTCATCTGTCCAAAGTGCCCGTATTTCTGCGGCGCGGATAGATTCGATGGTGTTCAGCAGCGTACGGTGATCGCGGGGTTTGCCTTTCTTATCTTTTTTCTCTTCCAGATAGTCAGCGACATATTTTTCGAAATGTTCCAGCTTCCCTTCAGGGACGAACACGTTAGCGTATGTGTGTACGCCCTCATGGCGCACGCTAAGTAACTCGATTTTAATGCGCTCGTCAGCCAAGCTTTGAAAAGCCAGCTCTACGTTCGGCTGACTAACAAATTGAATTTGCAGACCCAAGCCACTTTCCAACCCTTGCGCTTTTTGATTAGCAACCGCTGTAGCTGTTACGACCTTGAGGTCATTAAGCTGGCGATTCAGTGCTTGACCGTGTTGTTGGCGCGGCAAATCCGGAACGGCTCGTTTTGCTCCACCATTGGGAGTGTGCGCGGTGAAAGCATGAGATGTCGAAGTGTCGTGGAGGACCAGATGCGGTCGTTTATCGATTTGTTTTTCCGGCATGGTCTGACGTCGTTTTTCGATTTTCTAGTCTTTGACTTAGCTTACGCCGTTCCGCTAGAGCTTTGCCCAAAGCCTCCCCTTTGACGCTTCCCTCATCGTGCATGATGGCTTCTTTAATAGACTCATCGACTGCCCGCCGAATTTCCGCATAACTCAGACCTTCAGCTTTCTGAGCAATAGCCTTTAACGGAAAAGATTTAGGTGCGAACTTTCCAAGACGAGATCGAATCAAGTCGGCGGCTTGGTCCAACGAAGGCAGGTGATACTCAATAACGTCGTCGAAACGGCGAAACAGCGCATGGTCCAAGATTTCAGGGTGATTGGTCGCCGCAATAATCAGACTGTT
>DATLHW010000251.1:0-3452 GCA_035539675.1 Burkholderiales bacterium
GAATGTGGCCTCCGCCGCCGCCGGAGGCCACATTCTTCGTCACGGTAACGTCGCTCAGCGTCAGTACGCCTTGATTGACAATGCCGGCGCCGAGACTGCTCGAGGCGGAGGCGCCGCCGTTAGCCCCCGCAGTGACAGCGATACCGCCGGTGATCGTCAAATTTTGAATATCGACCGTGTCGCCAGCCGACACCGAAAGCGTGCGGCCATAATAGGCTGCGTCAAATTTGAAGCCGCCGCCCACAATGGTCAGCGATTGGCTTTCAGCAAGGTTAATGTTGACGAGAAAGCCGCTCGTCATACTCCCCGTTCCCGTGGCGACGATGTCGGCCGTTAAGGTGATCGTGTCGGCTTCGCCGTTGCTGGCGGCAGTGGTCAGCGCACTCTGCAACTGGGCCAATGTCGAAACCGAGAACGTCGCCAGATCGTGCTCATAGTTAACGAGTTGATCGGTGCGCAAAACGCTCGGCGCCGCCACCACGCCTTGAGTAATCTCCAGGTCCCAGTCGCCATTCGCGCCGGTATCGTTGTTGGAGGCGGCCACGTCCGCTCCTGTCGCCTGCGCCAACGCTCGCACAAAGTTCTGGCCCGATTCGCTGGCGCCGACCTCGCAGCCATACAACAAGATATCGCCATCCGGGCGCAACGCGTCGCCAATGGTTTTCAGTTCGTTGGTGTAGCGATCGAGATTGCCGCTGAATAAGGGGCCATTGCCTAACAGCAATACGCCATCGTCGCCATGAGAAACGACGCTGATGGATGCAATATTACGCATGCCGCTGAGGGCGTCAGCGATTTGTTTCACGCCGTCCTGGTTGGAATCCAATACGAGAACCATCACGCCGGGCTCGACGGAATCTACGATCTGCTGATAATCGGGAATGCGGCCGTCCACGATTAATACGCTTTCCACCGGCGTCGGACTCGTAGCGACATCTACGGCGACATCCTGATTGTCCGAATCGAACGTGGAATCGTTATCCGCAGGCAGTTCGCTTTCGCCTTGAATTGCCGAAGGTGCGGCGTCTTGAACGATATCCGGCGCCTCTTGCTCGACCGCCAAAGTTGCAACAGGCGGGCTCTGGAGTTCTTCATTTTGAGGGGTTGGAGGGGGCGCGACGGCGGGAGGAGGCGTATCGATATGACTTTCAACTGGAGGGGTGGCCGTTTCCGTCGCATCCGCGGGAACGATCGCCGCATCCGCCGTGACAATCGCGGCGCCGTCAAACATGATGCGTGGCTCAAGTTGCATCATCAATGTCGACTTGGTCCGATTCGTCTTAACTGGGGTAGCGGATGCTGCGGCGCCTCGTCGATGCTTGAGCCATTCCCTCATGATGTCTCTCCCTGCGTTATCGATTTATATGAATCTATAGCGCCGTGGCGGCGCCTGTTGGCCGAATGACATTGGCGGCGCTACCCATACCGTTTTGCCAGAACGATAAAGCCGCATACTGCTCAAACAAATCCGGCGGGAGCACGGTACGGCGCGCCGCCGCTTCTACTTTCGGTCTTACTTTATGCAATCCAGATAAGCCGAGCGCTTGATCGAATTCCGGCGCATCGTAATGTACGTTGTTGAAGTCGTGCTCGAACCAGGGCTCGCCGATGAAGTCGTAAATCAAGCGCATGCATTTTTGAGGAGCTTGCGTCAGCAGTTCGTATTCAACCAACAGCAACGACTGTGCTTGTTCGCCGTAATAGGCTTCTTTCAAACCCGACCAGGCAAAGCCAACCAAACGGTTGCGCTGCGCCAGCGTCTCGACGCGGCTGTAGACCGTATTGCGTTCGCTGTCGTCATTAAATAGTTTGGTGTTCTCGTAGGGGTTGGCGCGATAAAGACGCTCGATGCTGTCCATCACCCAAGCAACGTTACGCACGCAAGCGATAATTTTGGCTTCGGGAAACAGATCCACGATGGCCGGCATACGCGCGCACCACATGCGATTGGTGTCGAATACGACGCGCTTATCGAGATGGTCTGCGTAATAGTTCTGGAACAAGCCGCGCAGCAAGCGACGGCGTTGCGTTTGTTCAATAACAGGCCCGAACTCGCTGCCCGCGCTGAATTGATTGAGCATGCTGGCGAACAAGGCGCCGACGGGGCTCGTCATGCCCGCATGAAAGCGCGGATTCTGTTGCAACAACGCCGCCAGCAGTGTGGAGCCGGAGCGAGGCAAGCCAGAAATAAAGTGAAATTTCTGCGAATGGGGCAAATTAAATTCCTCTTCAACCACGTTATGGTTAATTTCGATGGTTAAGAAGCGGGCTAAAAAGTGTAGAGCCCCTTCTCTTCTAACAGAGACATAATCCTCAATGTGGATTCTTCTACTGTTAGCGAACCGGTATCGATGATGAGCTCTGGATTTTTCGGCTCTTCATACCGTTCGTCGATCCCCACAAAATTAGGCGCCTCACCTGCCCTCGCCTTTTTATAAAGTCCTTTTACGTCTCTGGATTCGCAAATCTCCAACGGACACTTGCAATAAATCTCCAGAAAATGGTTTGTCCCAATCAGGTTTCTGACAAAGGATCTATTTTTCTCGAAGGGAGATATAAAGGCGGCAAGCGTCAATACACCCGCGTTCACTAGCAGTTTGGAAACTTCACCTACACGCCGAATATTCTCGGCGCGATTCTCTTCGGTAAATCCGAGATCCCTACACAGCCCTTGGCGAATGACGTCCCCATCAAGCACAACTGCTTGCTTTCCTCGCTGATAGAGCTTTGCTTCAATGGCGCGAGATAAAGTCGTTTTCCCTGCCCCCGATAGTCCGGTAAACCAGACAAGCATGGAATTGCGCCGGGAACGTTGCACAGACGCTTGTTCCGCTATCTCTGACATGAATAAAGGCAGAGCGAAATCAGCTCTAGCAATTGTCATTGTCCGTAGACCTCAAAGGCAGGAGTGTGGCTCAACATAAGAAGGAGCATCGTTAGCTCTCGCTCAATCGTGGCTTTTGTTCAGTCACGGCGCTTTTTAAAGCGCCGTGCGTATCATCTGAAGGCGTAATCCGGACGCCTTCAGAAATTCCGGATTAATTTCGCGACGGAAAAATACCTTCCAATGCAATAATAAAATTTGTACCCAGGAAAGGATTACGTATCGCTAGCGGCTGGCTGCCGCCACTTACCCCAACATTGATCGCGACTGTTTCCGGGTTCGCCAGTACAACAGGATTCACCAATTGGTCTGACCAGATAGCCGCAGCCGCTGGAGTTCCTGAAACCGAAGCGCCCAGGACGTTATTGGTTGCCGACGGGGTGACCGTTTGGTTCGACGGCGTGCCCCCAACGGTAAGTGTTGCGGTCGCTGTGGCCATATGAGTGTGCGCCGGCATTTGTGTGGAAAGAATATTGACGCTCTCAGTACCCGCGATTTCACCCTGGGTAATAGGCGTCAAACCAGGGCCATTTCCCATACCGACAGGACTCCGTCCCTGGTAATCCGG
>DATLHW010000252.1:0-3667 GCA_035539675.1 Burkholderiales bacterium
CGATTTGGACAAGTCTGGCGGGATGCGATACGAGGCGCTCCGAAGCGCGGTGTAGCCAGACTACATAAGCGAGGAGCAACGCTGTAGCGCGCCCGACAGACGCCGGACAAATCGGGAAGTTGTTCCGTGCACGATCCTTAGCTACCTGAAGGAACGATGGAAGGATCTTTGCAGCAATGTCCCTAATGACGTTGAAATAACCGACAAACCACGTCCAATTGCCCTCCCCCAACCAAACCGTCAGAATGGCTATGAGAGGAGGAACGCCAATGAAAATTCTCGGAGCGCGTCTTAAAAGTCTCTGCATGGGCAATCTGGCGCTTGCGATGCTCAACACGGTATTTACACGCGCGCGCTTCTGGCGCCGACGGCCTTGGCTTAGGATCGTGTACGGAATAACTTCCCGATTTGGGCAAGTCTGGCGGGAAGCGATGCGAGACGCCCGGAGCGCGGTTT
Organism: Burkholderiales bacterium; assembly: GCA_035539675.1. GTDB lineage: Bacteria > Pseudomonadota > Gammaproteobacteria > Burkholderiales > DATLHW01 > DATLHW01. Next base: position 457 of record DATLHW010000252.1, read on the forward strand.
GGCTATTCCAAATAAGCGACGGGCAACGAAGCAGCGCGCCCGCCAGACGCAGAACAAATCGGGAAGTTATTCCGTACACGATCCTTATCCCCTTCGCCTTTCTACTACTCTCGGCGGAAATGGCTTCCGCACAGCAGCAACTGGAAATCATCCAACTCAGACACCGCACCGCCGATCAAGTTATCCCGCAGATCGATCCATTTGTTGAGTCTGGCGGAGCGCTCTCCGGGCGAAACAATCAATTGTTCTTGCGCGCCACCGATGCGAACCGCGCGCAAATCAAGGAAATCATCGCGGCGATCGATCGGCCGTTACGTCGGCTCATGATCACGGTGAAACAGGACAGCGACAGTCGCGACGCCGAGCGGAGCGCCGAGGTGTTTGGCAGGGCCAGCATTGGCGATAATGTGCGAATTATCCGACCCGGCAGCAGCGATGGGCGCGGCGTCACGATCGAACAACGTCGAAGCGGTGACGCCGTGCAAGCCAGAATTCATGGCGGAAACAGCAATGCGTCAGGTCGAGTTTCGCAGCAAGTGCAGGTCATCGAGGGCGGGCGCGCCTTCATTTCGGTCGGCCATTCCCTCCCGGTTCCTTTGCGCAGCGTTGTGCTGACGCCCAGGGGAACCATCGTTTCCGATGAAGTAGTCTATCGTGACATCGGCACGGGCTTTTACGCGGCCCCCCGCCTTTCCGACAACATGGTCACGCTAGAAATCAGCCCCACGCAGGAGGCGCCAGGCCGCTTCGGCTCCGGCAGCGTCGAGACACAGCGGCTATCTACGACCGTGTCGGCGCGACTGGGCGAATGGGTCGAACTGGGTGGAGCGAATCAGGATCTTTCGCGGGATCGCTCCGGTACGCTTAACTATTCCACCCGGGATAGCGTGAATACGCGACGAGTGTTGCTTAAAGTGGAGGAATTGCCGTAGTAAATCGCTGGGTAAATACGGCATAATTTCGGAGGGCGCAAACGAATAAAATCAATCTATTTCGCATTAGTGGTCAGTCACGCTGGAACGAAGCGATAAGGCCGGCAGGATGGGGGGACCCATCAATTGCCGCTGATGGGTTGCGCTACCGCTCCCTCCATCCTGCCTATCTAATGTAACTCTCCATTAGAAACGAGACGGGAAAGAGAATGAACATCGTCATGCCACTTTAGGGGACGCTCCATGCACATGTTCGATCAAAGCACTAAGCGTTGCGCGGCTGACGTGGCGGTAAGCGGCTGTGATCGTCTCCACGATATTCCCATGAACGCTGATTCTGGTAGGAGCGAGCTTGCTCGCGATTGCGTCCGGGGGCACGCTGACAATCGCGAGCAAGCTCGCTCCTACTTTCCTGTTGGTTTATTGGTGAAACGTAGAATCTGCAAACTCCAAAAGCTTTCGATTCTTCTGGCGACAGCCTTTAGCTTTTTCTGGGCCATTCCTGGCCACTCCCAGCAAATTTCTCCCAACAACGCCAAAAATATTTTCGGGGACGCCACTCATCCAACCTCTCATTGGACTGGCCCCCAGTCCGGTCCAGCCGCCCATTCGGACAAAACCATCGCCTTCATCGCCGAAGACCTGCGCAACGGCGGGGTCCTGGGAGTCGCTCAGGGAGTGCGCGAAGCGGCCAAGGTGATCGGCTGGACCGTGAAGGTATTCGATGCCGGTGGGAATGCGGCCGGCCGAGCCAAGGCGTTGGCGGATGCGGCTGCACTTCGACCAGATGGCGTCGTCCTCTGCGGCTCCGATGCGCAGGAAAGCAAGGCGGGATTGGCGCCCTTCGAACGGCGGAGTGTTCCCGTGGTTGGCTGGCACGTGGGGCCGGAGCCCGGCCCTATTTCCAACGCCCACATCGCCATGAACGTAACCACCGATCCGTTGGCCGTGGCGCGAGTCACTGCGACAGCGGCAGTGTCACAGTCCAAGGAGCGTGCTGGCGTGGTGATCTTCACTGATTCCAATTTCGCCATCGCCATGGCCAAGGCCAACGCCATGGCGGACATTATTCGGGCATGCAAAACGTGCGCGCTCCTGGAGATTCGCGATGTCGCCATTTCGGACAGCGATAAGCGCATGCCGACGGTGACAAAGGAACTGCTGGCGTTATACGGCAAGCGCTGGACACATGCGCTGGCCATCAACGATATCTATTTCGATTATGCAACGCCCGTGCTAACCGGCATTGGCATGCGTAGCGACGCGCTGAGTCTCCTGTCGGCAGGCGATGGGAGCGCGGCCGCCTTCATGCGCATTCGGACAAAAACTTTTCAGACAGGCACTGTCGCCGAACCACTCAACCTGCACGGCTGGCAGATCGTGGATGAGTTAAATCGCCTCTTCGCGAAACAACCGGTCAGTGGTTTTGTCGCGCCAGTACACCTGGTCACGCCCGACAACATCGGCTTGGACGGCGGCAATCGGTTGCTCTATGACCCGGATAACGGCTATCGGGATGTATACCGCCGAATCTGGAAACGTTGATGCCTGTTAACCTCCGCTCTTTGCTTCCCCAGTCGCTCCGCGCGAAGTTCACCTTCGCCCTCTCGATGCTGGTTCTGCTGATTCTCGCGGGCGGCGGCACCGCCATCTATGCGTTACACACGTCAACAACCGCAACCCAGCAATTGGCCGGAGAGCGGCTGGCACATATGCAGGACGCGCAGGATCTCATGCAAAGCGTATTGCTCATCGCCCGTGACGCCAATCAACTTTTGACGAGCGATGAGCCCGATAACACGCGACGCATCCATACCGATGCGTTGGATCATCTGGAAGCGCTGGATCGCCTCGTCGCCAAGCTCGCCGCCGCTAGCGAAGATATCGCCGTACTTGATCTTCACCAGTCGAGCCAGTTGTTTCGCAATACAGCCAATATCGCAACACAGTTAAAGTTGATCAACGATCATAAAGCGGTAAAGCGCTCTCACGATGAGTTGCAGCATCAAGCCATCGCGATGATCGCCGCCGCCCGCGTCTTGTCCGCCAGCTTTACGCGCGACTACCAGAATGCAGTAAAAGGACTCACCGAAACCTCGGAACGCAATCAACGATGGGCGCTGGCCCTGCTCGCGGGAAGCTTGTTATGCGCGTGGCTGGTCATCCGCGTGTTGCTCGGCCGTCATGTGCTGGAGCGCCTGCGACAAGTCAGCCACTACTTGCGACTCGGCGAGGAAGGCAATGCGCACCCCGTGATGCCCGTGGGCGGCGAAGACGAG
>DATLHW010000253.1:0-2885 GCA_035539675.1 Burkholderiales bacterium
ACCAACTTGAAGCGCATGCTGGCCTATTCGACCATATCCCACATGGGCTTTTTACTACTGGGACTGATCGCGGCCAGCATCAACGGCTATAGCTCGGCCATGTACTACGTCATTGCCTATGTGCTGATGAGCTTGGGCACATTCGGCATGATTATTCTTCTTTCTCGCGCCGGTTTTGAAGCGGAAAATCTCGATGACTTCAAGGGCCTCAACAAGCGATCCCCGTGGTATGCGTTTGTGATGCTCCTGCTGATGTTCTCCATGGCGGGTGTGCCGCCGACGATTGGCTTCTTCGCCAAGCTCGCGGTTTTGCAAGCCGTGCTTGAGATCGGCTACGCATGGGTGGTCGTCGTCGCCGTCATGCTCTCGTTGATCGGTGCGTACTACTATTTACGTATCGTCAAATTGATGTATTTCGATGCGCCTGTTGATGAAACCCCACTAGAAGTATCACCGGACATGCGTGTCGTCCTCAGCGCGAATGGATTGGCCATCCTGGCCCTGGCGCTGCTCCCCAACTCGCTGATGGCCTTGTGCGCCAACGCGATTCGTTTGTCGTTTGGTTAACGTGGAACTCGGTCAGATAATTCTCATTTTCATCGCCCTTGTCGCCGCGAACCTGCCATTCGTCACGGAGCGGATTTTCTTTGTCATACCGCCTTCGGTTTTAGATCCGAAGGCGCCGAAGCAGGACAATCCGAGCATCGGTGAAGTTGTTCCCAAAAGCAAAACAGCAGCCGAGAAAACGAAGCACTTGGGCTGGCGATTCCTCGAACTCGTCGTGCTGTATTTCCTGGTTGGCGGCGCAGGTTATTTGTTGGAAAGCCGCTTGGGAGCGCCTCATTCGCAACGCTGGGAGTTTTACGCCATCACGGCGTGTCTATTCCTTGTGTTTGCCTATCCCGGTTTTGTCGCTCGATATCTCTGGAATCCAAGAGGCCGTTGATCCCGTCATGAGTAAATCGCTGATGCCGCAATCCGACTTTACGGAAGCAACCGTCGCCACTGAGTCTGTCTATGATGGGGCGATGTTGAAGGTGAGGGATGACCAAGTGCGCTTGCCCGATGGCAAATTGGCGAAGCGCGAATGGATCGAGCATCCCGGCGCAGTCATCATCTTGGCGCAGCTTGACGATGGCCAAGTGGTGCTCGAGCGGCAATTCCGTTATCCCGTGCGCCGTCACATGATCGAATTGCCTGCTGGCAAGATCGAGCCAGGCGAAGATCCGTTACTGACGGCTCAGCGTGAACTGCTTGAAGAAACCGGTTACGTCGCTCGCCATTGGAAGCATTTCATGGCGGTGCATCCATGCATTGGTTATTCGAATGAACGCATAGAGTTCTATCAGGCCAGCGGATTAACATTGCAACGTCGACAATTGGACGATGGTGAGTTTCTTGATGTATTCACGCTGTCGCTTGCTGAGGCATTAACCATGGTGGACAGCGGCGAGATCACAGACACCAAGACCATGCTTGGACTATTCTGGCTGGATCGGCAGTCACGACGCTAACAGAATCTCTAGACAGTAATGGGACGCATAGAGCTCCCAGTAATTTGCCTGCTATCTCGATTGCGACGGTAGCCAGCGTAAACGCCTCGTGAACCGACGATAGATCCTTTAGCAATTCCTCAAATGCCGCATCTCTCACCCCAATATCCGTAATCCTCAGAATCGCCGCGGGCGCGGCATTGCAAACGCGAACGTGGCATAAGGGCTTCGACGCCACCCCTTTCTTCATTGAAACCCTAAAGTCTTTTCCCAATAAGGCGCTCCGCGGTAGCTCCTAAACAAACAATGATGCACGGTGGCGCCACGCGGATTTCACTTTCCAGCCAATCACGATAAGCATCGACCTCGCGCTGAGCGGGCGTTTGTGAAGGCGGCGCTTACCGCGCGGCTCCCATTTCAAATGTTTGACCGCAAAGGTTCGTCTTCCGTTTTTAAAAGATTATTTACCGGACTTTCTTGCGGAAAAGCTTAAACATCGGCTAAGTGATTTGCGTATGCGCAGGAAAATAGAAGCGGAGCATCAGGCTCGAAAAATGCTTGATGCACTTCTGTTTCCGCAGAGTGAGGGGGGCTAAACATGAAGAAAACCGACCAAGAGCAACCATTTGACGAATTTCAGAGTGTATTCGAACGGTTTCAGCAAACGGTGGAGTCGGATCGGCTGAATCCCGCTATGAAGAGGGAATACGTAAAAGGAGGGTTGGACTTTTTAAATGAAACGATCACAACCATGGCGTTAAACCAAGGGCGAGAAGAACAAGAAGAAAGAAACGCGCTGAGTGCGGAAAAAGCCGTAGAGGGAAGAAAGGTAAAGTTGGAAGCACAAAAAAAAGAATTGGAACAAGAGAAATCGCATTGGGAGGCAGTAAGAAAATCTGAAGAAAAACAAGCGCCGGCAGAAGACGTCCGTGTTAAAGGCAACAAGAACAGAAAAATATGGTGGCGGCGCCTTTGGTCCCGAATCACAAGGTCGACGAATAAACAGCCCGAATCGGTTTCAGCCACCCGAAACAATCCACTTCTTTTGGCGCCGCCGGCAAATTTCGAAAAAGGTTCGCTACACGCATTACCGAGTTATAACGGATCCCAAATTAAGCAAGGGGAGCAAGACCTCGTAAGTGCTCGGCAAGCTTTAGAGAGAGCTCAGCAAGAGCATTTACAGAAAGCCAAATTACAGAAGGCGCAGCAGGAGCTGACGAGGATTGAGCAAGAGTGGCTAGACGTACAGGGTAAGTTGGTCAAAGTTCAGGAAGAGTTGCTACAAGCCCGTCAGCGCGTCTCGATCGCTCACGAAAAATCATCAAAGGTGGTCCCGGCGACGGAATTAATCGAGGTATGGAATGTTCCTGTTTTCAGCAGGAACTTTAATAG
>DATLHW010000254.1:0-10173 GCA_035539675.1 Burkholderiales bacterium
GTGGTCAGTCACGCTGATTTTTTCTGTAGGAGCGAGCTCCGCTCGCGATTGCGTCCAGGGTCTCGGACGGAAAACTGACGCAACTCTACAGATGGGACATGGAGACATCGCTTCGCGAGCAAGCTCGCTCCTACAAATTCAACGTGACTGACCACTAGACTGGCGTATGCGCTTCGCCATCATTCTCCCAGCGGAAATCGCTACTTATTGAGATCGCATACGACCGGAACGTGTTTGAACGCAAACTGTAACCTGCTAACCGCGATAATTACTTGTACACGATTAGCCACATTCAGCGATCGCAACACGGGTCGGAGGTGAATACGAACGGTGTTCGCCGCGATGCCGAGACGCCGGCCGATCGCTTTATTGGACATACCTTGCAACACAAAATAAAGTACGTCTGCTTGTCTGGGCGTTAATCCAAGATCGTCCGGCGTTAGGGACCGAGACTGTACAGGAGAAAAGACCGTTTGACCCGGCCGAGCCGTCAAGTCCGAGAGGCTATTATCGTGAATCCGCATTGCTTCCATTGTTTACTCCTCATCGTGAACGAGAAAGAGACGTCTCCAAATCCAGGAGGCCCATTGGTAAAGACGGAATTCACACTAAAAACCGGACACACAATTAAATTTTTATGAGCGACCTGACGAACTTACTCAACGACGCACGAACAGGGGAAGCGCCGGCGATTGATCGGCTCTGCTCGACGCTCTACCAGGAACTGCATCAAATGGCTCGCGCCCGGATAAGGCGAGAACGCGATACGCCGCTTGGAGCCACGTCCCTCGTGCATGAGACTTATCTACGGTTACTTAAGGTGGGGCGGGTCAATACGAATGATCGCGCGCATTTTTTCGCCTACGCCGCTCGCGTCATGCGGTCCATCATTGTGGACCTGGTACGACATCGTCAAGCGGAACGTCATGGCGGCGACGCCAAGCAGATAACGCTCGACAGTCACTTGATCGGTTCGCTCCATGCGCCTGAGGAGCAAATTATTCGCGTCAGCGAAGCGCTGGATGATTTGGCGAAGGTAGACGAACGTTTGGTGCGAATCGTTGAAATGCGTTACTTCGCCGGCTTCACCGAGCAGGAAATCGCCGAAGCGCTTGGCGTGACGGACCGAACGGTGAGACGAGCTTGGGAAAAGGCGAAATTGCTGCTGGCGGCGGCGCTTCAGTAATATTTAGGCTCATTCTGCTCCATCAGGATGTCCGCTTTTGTCCTCCAAATCCGCTTTAACGAATGAGACCAAAAAATTACGCGGGGGGAAAAAACAACATGAAGCTCTCACAAGGCGAATTAGCCCTGCTGTCCAAGTGGCTGGACGAAGCGCTGGAAATTCCTGAACAGGCGCAAATCGCATGGGTAGGAAATTTACAAACGTCGGAGCGGCTGAAGTCCCTGCTCAGCGATTTGCTGGCGAAGCGATCAGACGCCGAAAGTCGCGAAATTTTCAACACATTACCCAAACTGACGGATTCCACGGAAACCAACGCGATTAGCGCGCAACCAACTGGCGCCATCGGCCCCTACCGGCCACTTCGCGAATTAGGTCGTGGGGGCATGGGCACGGTCTGGCTTGCGGAACGAATCGATGGGCTGATCAAGCGCCCGGTCGCCCTCAAGCTTCCACATCTCGGCCATCGTAATGCCGCGTTCGTAGAGCGCTTTCATCGCGAGCGCGACATACTGGCCGCGCTCACCCATCCCTACATCGCCCGCTTATACAACGCGGGATTCGCCAGCAACGGCCAACCGTTTCTCGCCTTGGAATACATTGAAAATGGCGTCCCGATTACCGAGTATTGCGACCAGCAACGCCTTCCCATTCGCGCTCGCCTGAAACTTTTCCTGCAAACATTGGAGGCGGTGCAGTACGCGCACTTGCATCAGATCCTGCATCGCGATTTGAAACCGTCCAATATGCTGGTAACGACTGACGGACAAGTACGGCTTCTCGACTTCGGCATCGCCAAGTTGATGAGCGACGGCGAGACAAGCGAGACTGAGTTGACTCAATGGGGAGGCCGCGCGCTCACACCGACTTATGCCTCCCCCGAGCAAATTGCGGGACGGCCGCTCAGCCCATCGTCGGATGTGTATTCCCTGGGCATGATTCTCTACGAACTGCTGGTCGGCGATCGGCCGTATCGGCTGAAGCAGGACTCATGGGCGGCGCTCGAAAAGGCGATTCTCTCGGCCGACCCGACGCCACCCAGCCAACGCGTCGAGAACCCACGCGCCGCGTTCGTACGTAGCGCCACAATCAAGGAATGGGCTCGCACGCTCAAGGGTGATCTCGACATCATTGCGCTAAAGGCGCTTAAGAAAACACCGAACGAACGCTATACGACCGTCGAAGCTTTTGCGCAAGATATCGAACGCTACTTAAACAACCAGCCCATTCGCGCCCGCGCCGATAATTGGCGGTACCGGGCAATGAAGCTCATCGGACGGAACAAACCGGTTATCGGCGCTGCGGCGGCGATAGTCATGTCGTTAGGCGTTGGATTTGGCTATGCATATTGGTTGTATGGCTCCGCTCCACCCGAGTCGTTCGTTGGATTTGGCTATACATATAAGTTGTATGGCTCTGCTCCAGTAGACACGAAGACTGCATCAATAAAATCAGAGCAATCGATTCCGGCAGGCTCCGCGCTGGAATCGCCCGCTCGTCAAGCTCAACCCATCGGTTCGACGGCGCCAGTGTCGCCTGTTACTCCTAGGACAGCGCTCAACGGAAATAGCCCGCCCACCGCAGGTCCAATACCCTCCGATGTTCAAAGCCAACCTATATCCGAAGCCCCATCGAACGTGTTGCAGTCCGAAAACGTTATTAACACGACGCCAGACCGCAGCGCCGAACCAGCGCTGTCAGCGCCTCAATCGATGGCGACGTCAGACAAAATTCTCATTGGACAATCGGGCGAGTTTTCAGGGGAAGGCATAGCAAAGGAAAACACCCTCGGCGCGCGAATGTATTTCGACTACGTCAACAAGCATGGCGGCGTTCATGGGAAGAAGATCGAATTGCTTTCATTGGACGATGAGCGCAATAAGGAGAAAACGGTAACCAATACGAAAAAACTGATTACCGAAGACAAAGTCCTAGCCCTGTTCGGTTACCGCAGCACGCCAACGGTCGAAGCCGTCATTCCCTTGACGAAAGAGTTCCAGGTCCCGCTGATCGCGCCGTTCACCGGCGCCATGTCATTGCGCGAGCCAGTCAACCCCTGGATGTTCCACGTTCGTGCGAGCTATCGGCGAGAGGGGGCGAAGATCATTGAGACCTTGACGTCTATCGGGCTGAAAAAAATCGCCATCCTGCATCAGACCGACTCCTTCGGCAAAGACGGTCTGGCCGGTTATCAGCAAGCGCTGAAGGAAAAGAACATCACCCCCATCGTTGTGGCGTCATACGACGGTAAAACGCTGATCCTAGATGACGCCGTCAAGGCGGTGCTGACCGCTCAACCGCAAGCAGTTGTGATGGCGTGCACGCCGTCAGCGTGCGCAAAATTCGTGCAGCGTATCCGCGCGGCCGGACAATTTCCGCAATTCATGACGCTGTCGAACACTAATAGCGATGAATTCTTCAAGGATCTGGGCAAAGATTGTCGCGGCGTCGGCATTTCGCAGGTCATGCCTTATCCATGGAATACCGGCTCCTCTGTGGTCAAGGAGTTTCGAGAGGTGCTGAAGCACGCCAAAGAGACGGTTCCACTCTCTTACGCAACGCTGGAGGGCTTCGTCGCCGCCAAGTTGCTAATCGAAGGGTTATATCGGAGCGGACCTAACCCTACTCGATTCAAGCTAATGAAGGCTCTAGAAGGCTTAGGGAATTATGACCTTGGAGGATTAACAGTGAGCTATTCCCCCACCGATCGCACGGGAACGCAATTCGTGGAGCTCACCGTATTGAATAGAGAATGCGAGATCGTACGTTAGGTTAAGGAATAAATCTCGGGCGAAAAATAAGAGTGGTTTGCTGCTTGGCGTAGGGAGCAAGGTTGGGATTCGTATGCCAAGCAGCGAACCACTCTAAGCGCACGATTTATGTGCTACCGCTCCAACGCCGAACAACAGCGCCTGCAAACCAAAAGCGTAACCCTGCCACCGTAGCAATCGCCTTGCACCGAAAACCCGTCGGTCCAACGATTCCGTCGTAGCGCTCTGAGAACGCATGCCCCAGGCCGACAACACGCGATCGAATTGGATATAACGGGCCGCCTCTCCACCGAGTTGTTTGAATACCGCTGCGTCGAACGCGCAGCGCACGGCAAAATATGCCTGCGCCATCCCCGCAGCAAAGGAAGAGATTAATGCGAGCGCCGGGTAAAAACCCACCGGATGCAAAACCAGCATTAGCACGGCCGCCAACCCCAACACCATCGACCAGCCGTTCAATACGCGGGAAACCGTGCTGAGCAAGGCGTCGGCGACTCCCGCCGCAGTGTGGTCATCGAGTGGCGTGTTCATACCATGACTCCAATTGAGCGCGATATGCCGGCGGTAAAACCACCTCCGGTCTTGCGCGGCGTACGAGCGCGATTGCCTCATCAATGTCCGATGCATGTCCCTGACGAACCAGCCATGCAACGACGATTATGGCGCTACGGGAATATCCCAACGCGCAGAAAACCAGCGTACATCCCACCTGACGCGCCTGCGAAATCGCGGCGACGCCCTGGTCGATCTGCGCCCATTCCGGAATCAACAAATCCAACATCGGTACGGCATAAACGGGAATTCCCGCTGGGCCGATCGGCAGTTCTGCGCAACAATCCACCAATGCCGCGGGCTTTAAGCGATCTAACTCGGCACGTGAAGGCGCTCTCGATAACCAAAGACCAGGCAGCACTTCGCTCGGCTGCGGACGATGGCGCGTCCACCACCGGGAGTTCACCCACGCCGCAAGAATATAAGGCGCGAACAAGACCCACGCCGCCGCATCCATCGCGCTTTCGCCCTTGCCGAAGCGCAATGGATCTCCCCAAAAATAAATCACGGCTACCGCCAGCAATGAGCTCGCCGGCCAAAGCAACCAAAGACCAACGCCGCCTAGTGCAACCGCAAGCGCCGCCAACGCCAAACCGCCGACTAGGTAGAACGAGCCGAGACGCCAGCGTCGCGAATCACGTTGACGCACAACCGGACAAGCGTCTAGCGGATACAGCAGCACACATGCGCATCCCACCAGCAGTCCAGTCGGAATGTCGATGAAATGATGCTGATACGTTGTTAGCACCGACAAGCCCACTAGTAACGCCCAGGTATGCAATAGCCATCGCCAGCCACTACCCACATATCGCACGCTAATCGACCACAGAATCACTAGCAGACTCACGTGCAGCGACGGCGCCTGGTTGAACGGTTTGTCGAAACCCAGCAAGACGTCGAATAGCCAGCCAAAAAAGCCGCCTGTTTCGGGACGCTCAAAAGTGAAGCGCAACGGAAACGCGATGAAGCATGCGACGGAAATGAGCTGCGCGGTAAGCAGGCGTTTGGCATGCGCGTCGAGCTCAGCGCGCGTACGCGGTAACAACAAGGATAGCCCATAGACCAAATCGATAGACCAGTAAGGAACGATGGTCCACGCGAGGAAAGGAATGGCGTGTTCCCAGCCGTAGACGATCGAACCAACTTCCGCGCGTTGGGAGGCAAGCCAATTCGCGAAACTGTAGCTCGCGAAAAAGAATGGCGCCAGCAGCAATAGCCAGATCACCGCGCGCCGCCAGGGACGTCCCGTTTCGGAACGCGTCGCCCCAGGCAGCGCGGACTCCAACACTGGCGACGTCATTGCACGCGTTGCGCCAAGCTAACGGAAAAAATTCCCCATTCGTCGATACGTTGCTCAAGCTTGCGAAATCCGGCCGCCTCGACCAATTGATCCATCTCCGCTTGCGTCCGCCGCCGCATAACCCACGCGGCGCCTTGGCGATGGCTGGTGAGCGCCCGCGCGATCAACTCCAATTGCGGATGCCATGGCTGCCCGGTGTAAACAAGATAGCCGCCCGGAGGAATCGCCGCGCTCAAGCCATCAAGCGAACGGCGAATCATCGCGTTGTCGGGAAACAGCTCGTAAAGCCCCGACACAACGCCGATCGTAGGTTGCGGCGATGTCGCGGCCAGGCTGTCGCGATCGAATGCGTCGCCCTTGATAAATTGCGCGACATCCGTCAGTCCTTTCTCGCGAATAAGCGCGGCGCCGTCGCGTACGTTGATATCGCTGTAGTCGCGCAGTAGAACCGACTGCGGACGAGCAGAGTCGTCCATCGCATCCAAAATGTAGCGACCATGTCCGGCGGCGATATCCATCACACGCACTGCCGCGCCGGAGCCGGCGGCCAACGCCATCGCCTTGCGCAGCAGCTCTTCGGCGTGGACTTTACGCTGTCGAATGCCGCGCCAACCGATCGAATTGATGTAAACCCAATCGATGAATTTCCCGAGCGGCGTCCGGCCCGATGCTTTATTGCGATAAACATAATCGAGCGTGCTGCCGGAATCGAATCCCGTGTCATGCCCGAGACGGATGCCATCGGATAGCCATCCACCCACTTTCATCCATGCGCGAGTCATCGCCCAATACAATCCACGCGGCGACAGCGCCGGCAGGGGCGTAGCCAGCGCATCGGATTCCTGCTTGGTGTATCCGGTGAGATGCGCATCGAGCAGACTCTCGCGCTGCATGGGCTGCGCGAACTGCCGTTGGATGAATTCACGGACCTTGGCGATGGCGATGCCGCGATCCTTTTCACCCAGCGTGTCGTGGTAGAAACCGGGCAACATGTGTTTCTCTTTTATCGACGCGCCAAGACGTTCGAAAAATTCATGCTGGGGACGATGATGCACCACCCAATCGTCGCCGGAGATCAATAACTGGGTGGGAATCTGTATCGCGCCCGCGTCGGCAACCACTCGCTCGGCCGCCTCATACAGCCCCAACAATATATTGACCGAGATCGGCCGCGTGACCAGCGGATCGATGTTGTAGCTGGAGATACGCTGCAGATCGTGCGTCAGGAATTTCGCCTTCACATAACTGTTGACGAAAAAATTACCGCGCAAGGCTTGCATGAGCGCAAGGCCGGTCCGCGCAAACGGTACGTAGAGTTTCACCTTGAACGCCGGAGACGCTAACGCCATGCAGCGAATTTTCGGCGCGTAATCGTGAGCCCATGTCGCCACCAGAACCGCGCCAACGCTTTGCGCGATAACCGCGACATCCTCGATTGCATGGCCGTACTCGCGAGTAATGTGATCAATGAAGCTCTGCACATCGCGAACGGAAGCGCCAAAGCTCGGGCTAAAACCACGTTGGCCAGGCGACCGCCCATGTCCGCGCGCATCCCAGGCATAGAAGGCGTAGTCGGGAAGCGCCAGTTCATCGACCAGATGCGCGATGCGCCCTGAATGTTCGTGGCCTCTATGGAAAATAACGATTGCGCCCTTCGCCTTCGCTGCCGGCGGCCAATAGCGATAGAAGAGATCCACTTGATCGTGGGTCGTGAATGTTTTTTCCTGTACTGGTCGCGTTGTGTTCATATCATTCCCGTTTATGGTTTGTTCGCTAAATCGTTTGGCGCGCCGAACACAAGGACGCGGAGGAATTAGGTTTTAGGGCGAATATTTTTATTTTCGGATATTGAATGATGACGTGAAAAAAATCAGATGGGAATAATCCAAATGGATGAGATGCGAGGGGCCGACATCACTCTATCGATATCCGCACTCACCGAACCGCACACCAATCCCATTACGGATCGTGTACCGCAGCAAATGTGGGAGTAGCCCGGATTACGACTAAGGCCTAATCCGGGCCATAAGCTCCCCATTTAATGGCTCCCATAGAAACGCCTTCCCGCGGAAAAATAAAACTTCCCGGGCTTACCGTAATATCAGCGTCACCCGAGCATCGCCACGCAACAAAGTCAGCGCCACAACGCCATCGGCGGATCGCAGCACATTTTGAAATTCCTGCACGGAGCCTACCTTCCGGCGATTGACGCCTTGAATAATATCGCCCGGCCGCAAGCCCGCAAAAAACGCCGCACTATCCTGTTCCACTCGCACAACCAGCACACCGCTAACGCGGCCGAACATCGGCATGCCGCGCTCGATGTTGGCGAACGCCGCGCCAGGGAATTGCTGTACCTCACGGCCCTCAATCGACGACAACGTGAACGGCGCGGCGATTTTCACCTTCACGATCGCCGGTTTGCCATTACGCAAGACTTTCACTTGCAAATCCTCTCCAATCGCCGCCAAGCCGATGCGATTGCGCGCATCCGCCGCACCGCGCACTGGCTTACCATTCAACGCGATAATTACATCCTTGGTGCGCAAACCCGCCTTCTCCGCCGGCGATCCCGGTTCGACTTGCGTCACCACGGCGCCATCGACATTGGCGACGCCTAGCGCTTGCGCAAGATCAGGCGTGAGGTCCTGCGCATCGACGCCAAACCGGCCGCGACGGACCTCTCCGTAACGCACAATCTGCTCCATCACGGCGCGCGCCATGTTCGAGGGAACCGCGAAGCCAATCCCGACGTTTCCACCGGCCGGACCAATGATGGCGGTGTTGACGCCAATAAGCTCGCCCCTAAGATTCACCAATGCGCCGCCGGAATTACCAGGGTTGATCGAAGCGTCGGTCTGGATAAAGTCTTCGTAACCCTCTTCGCTCAGTCCGGTGCGACCCAGGGCGCTGACAATGCCTGACGTGACGGTCTGCCCCAAACCGAACGGATTGCCGATAGCGACGACGAAATCGCCGACGGTCATCGCATCGGAATCGCCGAACTTTATCGCGGTGAGATTTTTCGGATCTATTTTCAATACAGCGATGTCCGTCCCCGGGTCTGCCCCCACCAGCTTCGCTTCGAATGTGCGGCGGTCCTTGAGCGTTACGACCACCCGTTGCGCATTACGAACAACGTGATTGTTAGTCAGCACATAGCCCCGCGCCGAGTCGACGATTACTCCTGAGCCCGCGCTGAGTTGTGGCCGAGAGGGAGTGTCCGGCAACTCGAAAAAGCGGCGAAAGAAAGGATCGCGAAAAAGTGGATTGTCCTGCATCGGGGATCGGGTAAGCACCGCGATGTTCACCACGGCTGGCGTTACGGTATTGACCAACGGCGCTAACGTTGGCATTGAAGACGCGAGAGGCGGCGCCGCCGTCAATGCCGCCGAAAAACCGATGATCCATGCGGCAATGATCGCCCCGCAGGCGTGTCGAATCGTCATGCAAGAAACTCCTTATTCTTTTCAACGAAAGGTGAAATTTTAGCGTGACGAAGCGCGCAATGAACGCCGCATAGATCGCGGCCAACTTCTTATAGGTGAACGATTTACTGTGATGCGGCGGTCGGCGCCGCCCTCTTGACGCCCAACAATTTACTCGCCTTAGTAACATCTTCCGGCTTAACCCAAAGAATTGCGCCATAGCGCCCCTCCCCGGCGACTACCGCATCCATCGCGGTGACGTTGACGCCGGCCTCCGCAAGCGGTCTCAACAATTCCGCCAATGCGCCGGGTCGGTCATCGCCTTGCACTAAAAAACCCGTTTTCTTTGGATTGAATTCCCATCCGGCTTTCTTGGCGACAGACGTGAATTTCCGCGCGTCCTCCGGAATGAAATCCACCTGCGCCTTACGTCCACGAGGGAAGCCCGTGAAAGCCAACAAATTAACTTCCGCCTCCGCCAAGGCGTCGAGAAGATTGACGCCTTGCCCCGCCTTATCGGAAACCGCCATCGAGAAATAATCCACCTTGCGTACGACATCAGCCATGCTTATCTCCTTCCGCTCGCGCGGTTAACAATTGCGTGGGTCCAATTCACTCATAGCAGAGGAGAGGAGGTATAGCAAAGTGATGAGCGACTTCCCACCATTCTTCGGTTTTGAAAGGTAGATTAGGCAGCTGTCGCAATCTGACAGAAACAGCGGCAAAAACCGCGAAGTGACGAGACGTCCCACATTGATACATTGCAAAAACAGAATGTTTGGTATTAAAAATTTCGCAACCATGAAAAAACAACATCGGATTAAAAGGATTTGTCCCTCTCGAAAATCATCATGGCGTATTCTTTGCTTACACGATTCTCACGCTCGCCAAGATCTTGAACTGAGCTAGTGAAAACAAACGTCACGCCTATAGCAACAC
>DATLHW010000255.1:0-3775 GCA_035539675.1 Burkholderiales bacterium
GGGCAGCGTTTCCATATTCGTACAGAGCGTTGGCGCCTATTAAAGCTCCGCCCCCTTCCCGGGGCGCCCTCCTTCCGTCGGTCGAGGCCTTCCTGTTGTGTTGGAACGGGCGCGCGCGATAGAAGGGCAAATTGGAAGGCAGCGGCAACACGCCGGCACGGCGCTTAAGACGCTAGACATGCCTCCAAAACGGGGTAGCGTCATTCAGATGCAATCGACCAACATTGTTGCACCTTTGAAGCACCTGCCACTGCTGGACGGATGGAGAGCGCTAAGCATCACCCTCGTGCTGGTCGGACACCTTCTTCCGGTCGGCCCGAAAGGATGGGCGTTAAACGCTCCAACGGCAGCGACGGGTATGGTGATGTTTTTTACATTATCAGGCTTCCTGATAACACGCTTCCTGATCGAGGACGGCAATATAAAGCGGTTTCTTGTGCGCAGGCTGCTGCGCATTGTTCCGTTGGGTTGGCTCGGCATGCTTCTGGCGTTTGCTGTCGCACGCGACGCAAGCCTCGGGCAAATCGCCGCAAATCTCCTGTTTTACGCAAATTTGCCTCCGTTCTTTCTAGTCGGTCCTGGCAGCCATTTTTGGAGCCTCTGTCTGGAGGTGCAGTTTTATCTGTCGATCGCTCTGCTAGTTGCCATCGGCGGCGCGCGCGCCTTATCCACCATACCGCTTGCCTGCGTCGCAATCACCTGCGCGCGCATATATTGGTATGAACCTATGTCGATCGTGACTTGGTTTCGCGCCGATGAAATACTTGCCGGGGCTACGCTTGCGCTTGTTTATGAGGGCTGGCTTGGCGATCGTGCCCGAAAATTCGTCGCCAGTTTCAACCCATTTCTCCTGTTGCCGCTCCTTTTCGCGAGCGCCGACCTGCGTACGGGCTTTCTCCCGTTCCTGAGGCCCTATATTTCCGCCCTAATGATAGGGGCGTCCCTATACAACGCGCGACCGTGGCTCCTGCAAATTTGTCGATCGCGCGCAGTTATTTATACGGCCCAGACCTCTTACGCGCTTTACGTGTTTCACGGGATATTCGCGAATACATGGCTCGGCGCGGGGGATGTGCTTGCTAAGTATCTCAAGCGACCATTGCTTCTCGCTGTCACATTGTTATGCGCTCATATCTCGACATTCCGCTACGAGAAATACTGGAATATGCTCGCGCGTCGACTAACCAATCAGGATCGAGCTGACACTACGGCAGTTAAACGGCCGCTCTAATTGGGGACAATGTGTCGCCAAGCTGTTTTGGTTAGTTGCGACGCCTTGTATACCTCAGGTGAGGGGGCATTCCGATTGCTAAGCTCCAGCGCACCTGTCCAAGTTTCGAGATCAATCAGGAAAAGACTGCAAGACGCGCCACATCATCCAGAGAATTAAGACGGGCACTGAGGCAACGATAATTATCTTGAGCCAAGCAGTGGCACCGTTTTCGGTGTCTGTCAGTGGCAGAATGGTCTCGTGTCTTGCCTTTCTGTAGAGCAGAGCAAGCGAAAGTCCGACCACGAGGCTGATTGCGAACGGATACATCGTATAGTTGTCCTGCCGCATTGAATTTCAGGATTGCGGGTTCGAGAGTAAATAATGGTTGTAGAACTCATTCAAACCCCGAGATTGAGGATTAGTGATCGATCTGAATTCTGACGCGATTTTCACTAACGCGCGCAGTGGTGGCAATGGCTTCCCGGGCGCTTGCGATCTGTGCTTGCAAGCTACTGACCTCATGCTGACCGAGCAACTCGGCCAGACTGACATCGAGGATCGTTGCCAGCTCTTGCGTACGTGGGGGTTTAGGCCGCGTCCGGTTCAGTTCCCAACCGCACACCGCAGCATCACTTACGGCCATCATCCTCGCGAGATCTCTCTGGGACATGGACTTCGCCAAGCGGAGGCGCTGAACCCGCAAGCCGAAACTCTCTTTGTGGCGCGCTGTGCCAGCAATCTCGGGCGTTAGTGCAACCGCGCCCTGAAGGCGTGCCGCCCCCAGCGAAATGCGGGATATCGGGACCGCGAAATCCAGCCCTGCCAAGCGACCGCTCACCCACGCGACGTGGGCCCGCACAGCGCCGCTGTGTGGAAGTTTGACGTCAATCGGAAGCCCTAAATCGAGCGGCACATCTCCCTCCAAGACGAGGCTCCACTCAGAAATATTATGTACGGTGATTTCCGTCTCGCCGTCTTTTGCTCTTCCAACTGGGAAACGCATCCGAGTCTCGCAGGACCCGCCAGGAACTTTTTCGATATAAGCGGTGGCAGTCATGATCCCCAATCCAAAGTGCGATCAGCCCGTCGATCTCGACCCGTTGGACACCCTGCGCGACGCTCTCGTCCACGATGCCCACGTTCGAAAAACGTTAGAGGTGCTGCGTGAATGTTACCGCGTCGCGTGCTCCCGACAACACCGCCGCGCCTCTTGCATTAACAGTAGCAGATGTTTGAAGCATCGCGAAAGCGTGGGACGCCGTGGCAATCGTCTCGCATGCGAGTAAAATGTTCCAGTATGGGACAGTCGTGGCGGTGGCCGCGCGTAAGCTCCTTGTGTCAATTCTAACATAATGTAACGGCCTGTAACATCTGATCGCTTTGGTTTGATCGGTCATCAGGCCGAGGTTCAGGTGACGCGAAATAGGGGAATAAATTATGCGTGGTCTACTTGCTGCCATTGCCGCCGTTGCACTGCTTCCGTCCGGCGCCAACGCTGCTGAATTCGTGAACGGGAGCTTTGAAGCCGGCGCTCCCGCAGGTTCCTTCACCACCGTCGCCGGTGGAAATAATTCCTCGGTTAACGGATGGTCCGTG
This sequence comes from Burkholderiales bacterium, assembly GCA_035539675.1. Lineage (GTDB taxonomy): Bacteria > Pseudomonadota > Gammaproteobacteria > Burkholderiales > DATLHW01 > DATLHW01. The sequence continues at coordinate 2,810 of DATLHW010000255.1, forward strand.
ACCGGTAATAGCGTCGATTACATTGGCAGCTATTGGAGCGCCCAAGACGGGTCACGGAGCGTTGATCTGAACGGGAATGCGCAGGGCGGCATCCAACAAACGTTCGATACGCTCGCCGGTATCCAATATAATGTGACATTCTGGCTGGCTGGAAACCCCGACGGTGCACCAATCACGAAAAATGTCCTCGTCAGTGCTACCGGGGCAACCGATGGCCTGTTCAGCTTTGACTCCACGGGAGCCAGCAAGGTCAACATGGGTTGGTCGAAATATACGTACAATTTTTTGGCCACTGGGACTTCGACCACCCTGTCTTTCGCCTCGCAGAATGCGGGCGCATATGGTGCCGCTTTGGATAATGTTTCGGTTAACGCTGTACCGGAACCCGCGACTTGGGCTCTGATGCTGATCGGATTCGCGGCCGTTGGTTTTGGAATGCGCCGTCGTTCGCCGGTCGCGCCCGGCGTCCGCTACGCCTGATTTTGGTTTGACAGAAAGAAAGGCGGCCGATCTGTAGATCGGCGGCCTTTCTTTTGTTCAAAGCCCCCGAAACTGTTTCTATCGACCGCTCAGCTCAGTGAACGGATCTCTATGCGAGAGCCACCAAAAGACGATGCAGCGGCTCGATTTTAGAATCAACTCGCGCAGTGGGGTTCTTTCACCATCCTATGCTGGCGTGAGGCAAGGGAGCCGCACGCAAAGCCGGGATCGCGCAGCGCGCAAAATTTCGCTGTGAGTGCCAAAGTAGCCGGCATGGGCGTAGGCGGCACGGAGCCCGCCGAACCTCCTGCGGTAGAGGTTTTTCGCGGGAATTTCGGGCGCCGCGTCAATAAGTCGGACAGAAAGATAACCATGCTTGGCTAAGAGCCGCTTCAAATGAGCAATAAGGTCCGCGTCTGTTATTGGCGACCCGTCGCGGTTTTGGCGGATTGAAGGCTTGGGCGGTTTACATGAAATGCCGTGCTC
>DATLHW010000256.1:0-3157 GCA_035539675.1 Burkholderiales bacterium
TCCCAATTGGGTTGCGTGGACGCCCGTCGCTTTTGCCGCAGACATCATGTTTCCGAGGAAGACACCGAACTCGTCAGTTGGCTGGTCGAGCAGCACCTCTACATGTCAGCCGTGGCGCAGAAGCAGGATCTTTCTGACCCCGACGTGATCAATGCATTCGCCGAAAAAATGGGCGACATGCGACGGCTCACGGCCCTTTATCTATTAACCGTCGCTGACATTCGCGGCACTAGCCCTAAGGTTTGGAACGCCTGGAAAAGCAAATTGCTTGAGGACTTGTTCCGCGCCGCGCGACGTGTTCTGCAAGGGCGCGGCTCCACCGTGCAAGCGCAAATCGAGACCAAACAACGGGACGCTCTACGCATCATCCGGCAATACGCCATTCAAGAAACCGTGCACGAACGGCTGTGGGCGACATTCGACGACGTTTACTTTCAACGCTTCGATTCAGGCGACATCGCATGGCATACCCGAATGTTGGCGGGACGCGTGGAGAATAAGGAAGCGGTCGTCAAAGCGCGCCTATCCCCCATAGGCGAGGGTATTCAGGTTCTTATCTATTCGCCCGATCAGGCGGCCTTGTTCGCCCGCATTTGCGGCTTTTTCGAACGAACGGCTTACGACATCGTGGATGCAAAGATCTATACGACCAATCAGGGATATGCGCTCGACAGCTTTCAAGTGCTGGATCGAGGCCGTAAGTCATCGCATTATCGCGACCTGCTCAATTACATCGAGTTCGAGCTCGCGGAGCGTATTAACAAGATGGCGCCGCTGGAGCCCCCTGTTAAAGCCCGAGTATCCCGACACCTCAAGCATTTCCCGATCGAGCCGGAGCTTTACATCGAGCGAGACGAGAAGGGCCGGTACTTTCGCCTTTCGTTCGTTTCCGGAGACCGTCCCGGTTTACTGTCGGCCGTTGCGCGCGTGCTCGTCGATCATCACGTCAGCCTACACGCCGCCAAAATCACCACACTTGGGGAACGCGCCGAAGATACATTTCAGGTGAGTGGAGAAGTCTTTGACGATCCCGCAAAGTTGGAGGCGTTGCAGGGAGATTTGCTGGCGAATCTTAGGACGTAAGGGCTTTTACCGCTTAAATCTGAGTTTCATTGAATGTCATCCTGAGTGACCGAAGGATCAGATTTAGAGTAATGCGGTAGGGCGGAAAAGCGATAGCGCCTTCCGCCGGATGTCGAAAAATAAGGCAATCGTGGTTTTACAATTAGCATCCGGCGGAAGGCGCTATCGCTTTTCCGCCCTACACGTCCGATAAAATTACTGTGACTGACCAGTAGTTAACGTCGTCCGGATCTTAAAACGGCATGCGATTCTTCTCCCAAACCACGGTTAACTATACTGACGTCAATTCACGCGCCGTCAGTTCGTATTTGAAATTATCCGGATCCAGGCTATCCAGCCGTCCGTCGGCGGTCTCACACTGCGGATACATCAAATAGCCAATCGGCTTCTTGGACGAGTTCGGCAACGCCACATCATGCGCATAGTTGTAAGCCAACCAATTCATTTCCCAATTGCCAAACAAATATTCGCGCGCCTTGACCACCTTTTCATGCGTCAGGGGCAACCCGCCCTCTTCTTCCAGCACGACCTTGCGCACATCGCCCGCGTCGACAGGAATCCAACCTTTGCCCGCCGCATAAAATTCGGCGCGGCAATGCTGCGCTTTCGTAATGTTGCCGCTCTTGCCCAGGCTCTTATATCCACGGGATGAGTCAGCGACCCGCACGCCATAAATATCTCGCGCTGGAACACCGGCAGCGCGGCAAAGCGCCACGAACACGGCGTTGATATCGGCGCACTTCCCGCCCAAGCTATTGGCCTCCAACATCGCCTTCACGTCGCCCACGCCGCACCCGCGCGTCTTGGGATCGCGAAATGTGTTTTCGACAACCCACTCGTATATGGCGCGCGCCTTCTCCATATCGCCCTTCGCTCCCTTGATGGCGCGGTCCGCCGTCGCTTTCACAATGCCATCGGTGGGCAATAGCTGAGTGGGCCGCAAATAAGTTTTGATGTCGTCGGGCTCAGCAATAGTCGGTCGTCTACCTTGCAGATCCACCGAATAATCGCGGGTAGCGAAACGGCTTACCATCGTCAGCGTCGGCGCCGCGCCCTCGGCCCATTCCGCCGCCAGCACGCTCGCTTGATATTCGGGCTGCACAACAACGAGGGCTGAACCGCCTTCGGCCTTCCACGTACTGCCGAGGTTCTTCTGATAGGGTGTATCGACAGTCAATGGCATGGGCAACCAGACCCGCGTTACCCCAAGCGGCTTTAACACATTTACCTTCGTCGTGACCTCGAAGACACGCCAACCCGGTGATGTCGAAGATTGCGCATTCGATTGAGAAAAAACTTCGGGAACCATAAGGCCTGCCGAGGTAAAACCGACAGCCTTTATAAAATCGCGGCGTTGCATAAATGTCTCCACTTCCGATAAGTTCGACGGCTCGAATACTAAGCCGCGACTGACCACGCCGCAAGCGTGGGCTACAATGCGGCCAGTCTAGGACTTAGGCAACGCCGCTGGGGCGGTTGTGCGTAAGTCCTACAGTACTTTCTTCAACCAATTGCGGACACTCTCTTGAGCACACTACTACCTGCCATTGAACTCAACACCAATCGCGATCCTCTGGCCAGCGTCATTTGGCTTCATGGCCTGGGCGCCGACGGCAACGACTTCGTTCCCCTCGTGAAGGAACTAGGCTTAGCGGAAGACCAACCGATTCGTTTCATCTTTCCTCATGCCCCCATGCGACCCGTCACAATCAACAACGGTTATGTCATGCGCGCCTGGTATGACCTCGGCATGGGGCCAAGCGGTCTCACCAGTAAGGAAGAACACATTCGAGAATCGCAAAAGGCCATCGAGGCGCTGATCGAACAAGAAGTCCGCCGTGGCGTGCCGACGGAAAAAATCATCCTCGCCGGCTTCTCTCAAGGCGGTGTCATCGCGCTACAAACGGGGCTGCGTTATCCGAAGAAGCTCGGTGGCATCCTTGCGCTATCCACCTATTTGGCGCTACCGAACTTGCTGGCTGCCGAACGGAGCGAAGCCAACAGGGCGATTCCTATTTACATGGCGCATGGATTGGACGATCAGATCATTCCGCTGGCGATGGCGACCTATTCC
>DATLHW010000257.1:0-4551 GCA_035539675.1 Burkholderiales bacterium
ATTAGCAGTCTTTTTGGAATTTAAAACGTATTTCAGGACGTCCTTTAAAAGCTCTTGCGCAGGAAGCTTTTAAAGCACGTTCTTAGACGAGGAGAATAATCGATGTACGCCGACCGCGTCCTTTCCGGCATGCGACCAACCGGTAACCTGCATCTGGGCAACTACCATGGCGCATTGAAGAACTGGATCAAGCTGCAACACGAGCATGAATGTTTCTTCTTCGTCGCCGATTGGCATGCGCTCACCACGCATTACGAGACTCGCGAGAACATCGAGCAGAACACGTGGGATATGGTCACCGACTGGCTTGCCGCTGGACTCGATCCCGCGAATTGCACGATCTTCATCCAGTCCAAGGTCCCGGACCATGCGGAGTTGCATTTATTGTTGTCGATGATGACGCCGCTGGGCTGGCTGGAGCGCGTGCCGACTTATAAAGAACAACAGGAAAATCTCACCGAGCGGGATCTCGCGACCTATGGGTTCCTCGGGTATCCATTACTGCAAAGCGCTGATATCCTCATTTACCGCGCCAATCTTGTGCCCGTGGGCGAAGACCAGGTTCCGCATATTGAATTCACGCGTGAAATTGCGCGGCGGTTCAATCACCTTTATGGCCGTGAGCCGGGATTCGAGGAAAAAGCGGCAGCGGCGGTGAAGAAGCTGGGATCGAAGAAATCCAGGCTCTATAACGAATTACGCACGCGCTATCAAGAGCAGGGCGACGATGAGGCGTTGGCGTCCGCTCACGCGCTGCTTGGCGAGCAACATAACCTTACGGTAGGCGATCGCGAGCGGCTTTACGGTTATCTGGAAGGCGGCGGCAAGATGATTCTCGCGGAGCCCGGCGTATTGTTGACGCCGGAAGCGAAAATGCCGGGCCTGGACGGTCGTAAAATGTCCAAGTCTTATGGCAACACGATCTCGTTACGCGAGCCGCCAGAATCCGTCACCAAGAAAGTCCGCACCATGCCGACCGATCCGGCGCGCGTGCGGCGCACCGATCCGGGCGATCCGGACAAGTGCCCTGTCTGGCAGTTGCATCAGGTGTACTCATCCGAGGAAACTAAGCAATGGGTGCAAACTGGTTGCCGCACAGCGGGCATTGGATGCCTCGAATGTAAGCAACCCGTCATCGACGCGATAATCGCGGAACAGAAGCCGATCATTGAGCGGGCGCAAGAGTACGTGGAAGATCCGACGCTGGTGCGTAACATCGTCGCCGATGGTTGCGAGCGTGCGAGGAAGGCGGCGCAGGATACTATGCGAGATGTGCGAAGCGCGATTGGTTTAAGTTACGGGTAGCCTGAACTGACAGCCTGTAGGAGCGAGCTTGCTCGCGATTGCATCCGGGGCCACGCTGACAATCGCGAGCAAGCTCGCTCCTACATGCGAGGAAGGGCAATTCAAAGGCCGGCCATGAAAAGTTTTCGATTCATATGCGCAGTATGTCTGATAGCGCTTTCGTTGCAAGGTTGCGTCGGACTCATTGTGGGCACAGCCGTGGATGTTGCGGTCGAAGTCGTCAAGGTCCCGTTTAAAGTTGGCGGGGCTATCGTTGATGTCGTGACGGACGATGATGATGAGAAGGATGAAGAGTGATGGACATCGTCGAAGAACCAGTCGTTGTTGAACCGCCGACTCTCGCCAAGGTCAATGGCGCGCCGTTGACCGAGATGCCGCAGGATTTGTACATCCCGCCGGAGGCGCTGTCTGTATTCCTCGACACGTTCGAAGGTCCGCTTGATCTATTGCTGTATTTGATCCGCAAGCATTCGCTGGATATTCTCGATATCCCCATGGCCGAACTGACGCGTCAGTACATGGGCTATGTCGAGATCATGCAAACGAATCAGCTGGAATTGGCTGCGGAGTATCTGCTGATGGCCGCGCTGCTGATCGAGATCAAATCGCGCATGTTGCTGCCGCGTCCGCCCAAGGAGGACGCCAGCGAGGACGATCCGCGCGCCGAGTTGGTCCGCCGCCTGCTGGAGTACGAGCAAATGAAAGCGGCGGCGCAAAAGTTGGACGCGATGCCTCAGGCGGGGCGCGATTTCATGTTGGTCGATGTGATGATCGAACAGTCGTTGTTGAAACAGCACCCCAAGGTCGAAGTGCTGGATCTCAAGAACGCCTGGATGACGTTGTTGATGCGCGCCAAGGTGAATCGGCATCACCACATTTCTCGCGAAGAGTTGTCGGTGCGCGCGCATATGAGTCGCATTTTGCGTAGTTTGCAATCCAGCGAGTTCGTGGCGTTCGCCGATTTGTTCGAGCCGGAAAAGGGTGTCCCATTGTTGGTGGTGAGCTTTCTGGCGATTCTTGAATTGGCGCGCGAGTCGCTGATCGAAATCTCGCAGACGGATGCGTTTGAACCGATTTACGTGCGTTTGGTGCAGGCGCAAGCCGAGGGGGCCGTCGATAATTAACTCAAGTTGCGACCTATAAGATTCCTCTCCCTTCAACGCAAAAAAGAAGCCCGCGTTAAGCCCCTCTCCCTTGAGGGGAGAGGGGTTGGGGAGAGGGTGAACGCGGTGATTAATAAAGCCATCACCCTCTCCCCAGCCCTCTCCCCTCAAGGGAGAGGGAGTTAAAGGTCGCAACTTGAGTTAATTAGTGGATTGATCGATGAGCTTGATGGACCGAAGGTTAACGACAAAGTGGCGTCGCTATGAATGAAGAAACGAGCGAAAGCTATTCCACGGGCAAACCAGTTCCCGTGTCGGGGGACAAGCAAATGAACGGGGATACGCCGAACGAAGATGCAGTGATTGGGCAAATAACGCTTGAGGAAGCATCCACGGAGACTTTGGCCGATAGGACCGAAGCGCCGCGCGATTTGACCCAGGCGAAGCTGGTGTTGGAGGCCGCATTGTTATCCGCCACCGAACCATTACAGATCGTCGATTTGCGCAAGCTCTTCGAGCAGGAATTGTCAGCCGACACCATTCGTAAACTACTCGACGATCTCAAGTCCGATTGGTCGGATCGCGCCGTCGAGTTGAGCCCGGTGGCCAGCGGTTGGCGCTTTCGCGTGAAGCCGGAGTTCGCTCGCTTCGTGCAGCGAATGAACCCGGAAAAGCCGCCACGCTACTCACGCGCCGTGATGGAGACGCTCGCCATCATCGCGTATCGGCAACCGGCCACACGCGGCGATATCGAGCAGATTCGCGGCGTCGTTGTATCGACGCAGATTATTAAATCGCTCGAAGAGCGAGGCTGGATTGAATCGGTGGGACACCGCGAGGTGGCTGGGCGGCCATCGCTTTACGCGACGACCAAACAGTTCCTTGATGATCTCAATCTACGTTCCTTGGAAGAGTTGCCGCCGCTTGAAGAACTGCAAGCCACGCTGAACTTAACCACGACGCCCAACATGTCCGCTGAAGAAGAGCCGGCGCCCTCCCTTGTGGAAGACGCTGCTGCAAATAGTAGTAGCGAGCCGTCAGAAACCGAGTCGAGTGATGCAGACGGCGCGGTCGATTTATCAATGCATACTGAACAAGGGGCGACGCCTGAGGCGAGTGATACGTCGATAGCCGAAGCCTCGTCCGAATCCACGGAAACCTCTAGCGATACTACCCATGGCCCAGAAAAAACGAACACCCTTCCGTCCGCCGCAGAAGCACCTCCAGCAGAAGCCCCTCCAGAAGAATAGGGGTACTCCAGAAGAACTGGCGGAGTTCCAACTGCAGGAGAGACGCGCTCGCGAGCAGGAGCCAGACCTCGATGCGGAGGACCCGGCTGCCGAGAGTCGACCCGCTGCAAGATCGACTCGTACCCCCGTTTCCCCCGTCGTTCCCAAAGCAGAGGTGGTGGAAGAACGGTCCGACAAGCTTCATAAAGTTCTGGCCCAGGCGGGAGTCGGTTCGCGTCGCGACATGGAGGCGGCCGTTGCGGCTGGCCGAGTGAGCGTCAATGGCAAGCCGGCGGACTTGGGACAGCGCGTTTCCCCGAGCGATCGGATTCTGTTCGACAATCGGCCTATTCGAAAACCGAAACCCGACCAGTTGCCGCGTATCTTGATTTATCACAAGCTGGAAGGGGAAATCGTCAGTCACGACGACCCAGGCGGCCGCTCCAGCGTATTTGAAAAATTACCGCGACTGCGCGGCGCCAAGTGGGTGTCGGTTGGCCGGTTGGATTTCAACACTAGCGGGTTGCTTATTTTCACCACGAGCGGCGAACTGGCAAACCGGCTTTCACATCCACGTTTCGAAGTGGAGCGTGAGTACGCCGTGCGCGTGATGGGTGAATTGAGCAAAGAGCAGTGCGAAATGCTTTGCAAGGGCGTGGAGCTTGAAGACGGACCGGCGAAATTCGAATGGCTGCGAGGAGAGCGCCCCGGCGAAGGCTCCAACCATTGGTATCGCGTCATGCTGCGCGAGGGACGTAATCGCGAAGTGCGCCGCATGTTCGAGTTAATGAACGTCATGGTCAGCCGTCTGATGCGGGTTCGCTTCGGCATGATCAACATGCCGCCTCGCTTGAAGCGTGGGTCGTTGTTGGAGTTGGACCTGAAGCAGGTGAGGAGTGTGCTTGAATGGGCGG
>DATLHW010000258.1:0-3264 GCA_035539675.1 Burkholderiales bacterium
GTGGATGCTTATGCGCCATCGGCGCAGGCGCTGCTGATAGGGTTTATACGCGGCGGCAGTTCGCAATTCAGCGGCGGCGAATTTCAAGAGGTCAAAGGACTCGGCGCTGATCTCGAGGTCATGGCTTATCCGGAAGGCGGAGTCAACGACCACGTGCATCAGTTGCCGGTGCGTCATTCTTGGAATCGTCTGTCATTGCGGCGCGGACTGGTGCGTAACCCCGGTCTATGGACCTGGTACTCGCAGAGTCTGACACAGCCGTTGGGCGCCCGGCGCGATGGCGCCGTGCTCTTATTGACCCCAAGTGGCGCGCCGGCGATGTCATGGACATTCCGGGCCGGCATCGCGGTCAAATGGCAGGGGCCGGATCTCAATGCGATGCAGAGCGCGGTCGCCATAGAAGGACTTGAGATCGCCCATCACGGCATCACGCAAGTTCCCCTTTCTCCACCTGATAAATCTTGAGGAGCCATGGTCACGATCAACAACCTGGAAGTGCGTCTGGACGTTGAAGGCGAAGGCGATGAAGCGGTATTCGCACGATTGTTCGAGAAGTACGTCACTCGATGGGGGCGCCTCGAAACAGAACGAAAGCTTAGGCAACGTTTGTTCGATTCGGAACGCGCATCGGGAGACCGATCGATACAGGAGATTGATTGATGCTAGACGCACGATTCAGCGTGGCGGCGGCGCTAACGCCGGTGCTGTCGGCCGGTCAGGGATTGGCGCGCGCGCATCTCGAAATCGTGGAGCCGTCATCGCTGGGCGAGGACGCCAGCATCATTCCCTTTCGGTTCAACCCGACTGAGTATCAGCTTCAGAAAGCCAATAATTTTGCTGAAATTCCCATTCCCGGCCTGGAGTCGCCGCCGATCCAGTTCATCCGGGGCGGTAGCGAGAAATTAACGGCGGAGTTGTTGGTCGACACGTCGGACACCTTGGAGGACGTACGCAATCGCTACGTCAACAAACTGCGCAACCTGCTGCGATTGGACAGCGACTTGCATGCGCCCCCCATCGTCCGCTTTGTCTGGGATACCCAAGTTTTCGTAGGTGTGCTGGAAAGTCTCAACGTCACTTATGTGTTGTTCACCGCGCAGGGCGTACCGCTCCGCGCCAAGCTCAGCGTGTCTCTGAAGGAATACCGGCCGGCGGCGGTGCAGGTGAAGGACAATCCGACGCTTTCTCCCGATTTTGACAAGACGTACGTCGTTCGCAGAGGCGACACTCTGAGCAGCATCGCCGCGGCGGTGTATCGCGAACCGGCGCATTGGCGGGAGATCGCCCGCGCCAATGGGATCAAGGACCCGCGCACGCTGGCGCCGGGACGTACTTTGACGCTGCCAAGATTGCGATAGGGGAAAACACATATGGCCGCCCGCTCAATATTGCAATCGGGACTTCCGACTGATTACTACGCGCCGGATTTTAAGATTGAAATCGAAGGTAATCCCGTGGATCAGACGACCAAGGGTGACGTTCTCAATGTGACGGTGACGATGGATAGTAAGAATTCCACCGGCTTTGCATTGACCATCAATAACTGGGACGACAAGAAACGATCGTTCAAATATAGCGATTCAGATACTTTTTTCGTCGGCAATCACATCCACATTCAAATGGGATATGCGGGGAAACTACTCTCCATGGTGCGAGGCGTAATCACCTCCATGATGCCGAGCTTTCCTGAATCGGGATCGCCAACGATCGCGGTGAGTGGGGTGGATACCTTCGCCAAGTTACGCGGCAAAAAGCCCGGTCCCAAGGACAAGCAAATATTCGAAGGTTTAAAAGATTGGCAAATCGCTCAAGAAGTGGCGAAACGCAATGGTCTCAAGTTCAAAGCCACCGAGGAAGGGGAGCCACACGCCATCGTCGTACAAAAGGATCATCAGGATGAACTCCAATTCCTTAAAGAACGAGCCAGCCGTATCGATTTCGATTGTTTTATCTGGGTCGATCCTGACACCGGGGAAGACGTTCTGCATTTTGTCAAACCCACCGATACCAGGGATGCGCGGCCGGTGCGCGTTTATGTGTTCGAGTGGGGCAAAAGCCTCATCTCCTTCAGCCCCGTTCTGGGGGTCGCGGATCAAGTCGGCGCCGTTACGGTCCGTGGGTGGGACGCACACACCAAACAACCTATCAGCTACACCGCGGGAATAAAGGATCTGCCGCGCGCCGGCGCCGGTGGAATGAGCGGCCCTGAAATTGCTAAAGGAAAAAGCCTCGGAGGAAAAGAAGATTTTGTTGTGGATCGGCCAGTCCTGAGCATAGAAGAAGCACGCAATTTGGCCATGAGCTTATTGCGGGAACGCGCGAACCAGTATCTGACGGGAAGCGGCCAGGTCATCGGCATACCCGATCTGCGGCCCGGCGACAATGTGGAGCTCCTCCGCCTCGGAGATCGCTTCAGCGGTCCGCCCGGCAAACCCTTGCGTTGGTACGTCACTAAAGTAGTCCACTCCTTGGGGAGTTCCGGTTATCAAACTCAATTCTCAGTGCGTTTATATTTCGATGGAGTAAGAAAATGACACTTGTCGCCCGATCCTTAAGTACTGACAAGCGCTTCTTCGGCGTTGAAGAGGGCGTGGTTACCTCTGTCGATGAAGAGCTCAGCAAGCACGGCCGCGTCAAGGTCAAGCTCGTCCGGCGTGATGACCAGATGGAGCTCGAATGCCGCATGTGCAATAGCCAAGCTGGTAACGACTACGGTTTTTTCTTCGTTCCGGAAGTTGACGATGAGGTGCTGGTCGCCTTCATTCAGGGCGACATGCGCTTGCCGGTCATACTCGGCGGCATGTACAACGGCGTCGACAAACCGCCCGCGGCGCATCCCCGGTTGCGGCGAATACAGTCGGTGAACGGACATCGCATCAGCTTTATCGATGCGAAGGAAAGTCACGGCAGCAAAGGCGCCTTGGTGATCGAAGACGCTCATGGCAATACCGTCTCGATGTCCAACGGCAAGATCGTCATCAAGAGTGTCGCTATCCTGGAAATCGATGCGCCTCTGATCACGCTCCAAGGCCCCGGTTATAAGCGGGTCGTCGCCCCCAGCAACAATCCCATCTGACGCATCGCCAAGACGTCACATGCCTAATATCGACATTGAAGTATCCGCGGAGCTGAAGGCGCTTTTCGAATTGCCGAACTGCAAGGACATTCGATTGCCGCCGCCGCAGAAGCTCGAAGTCATGCTGCCCAGCGGCGGTTCGCTCAAAGCCATTACCGATGCTTCGAAGGCCATACCGAATGACTGTT
>DATLHW010000259.1:0-9756 GCA_035539675.1 Burkholderiales bacterium
TGCATTAAATCAAAGGTGACTAGCCGTAACGTAGTTTGTCGGTGCACGACGTTGCGGTTAAATTAAATCACCAGACTAAGTATGTAGAACTGCCTGTAGAGGACTTGCGGACGCGGGTTCGATTCCCGCCGGCTCCACCAATACAAACCCCAATCGTTCTCGGTTGGGGTTTTTTCTTGCCTGATCGCGCCAGTCCCCGCGTACTCGTGCGGGTTCCTGCGAACGCCTGCGGACTTCGCCAGCCGCCAGAATTGGCCGTTCCGGGCCACATTCCACTCTCTCCTGACCATTCGTCGCTTCGCTCTCTGAAATAAGCCCGAAGCCCGCAAGGTCCTCGACCATCCACGTTACAGATCAATTGGTTACGCGCAGACGAATCAAGCGATTGGATTGCCGCATCGGGTAGCAAAGGAAACCATTTACGTTGTGTTTTGTCGGTAGTTATTGACAACTACCGACATAATGCAACACCATGCAGGCATGGAAACTTCGCATCAGACCATTCTGGATCTCGCCACCCAGCGCGGCCTAATACGCCCGCGCGATCTCGATGCGCTGGGTCTGCCCAGTGTCGCCCTCACGCGGCTGGTTCGGCAGGGCCTACTCACCCGCGTGGGTCGCGGTCTGTATGCCCGTCCTGATCGCAGCGTATCCGAGCATGGCGCGCTGGCCGAGGTGGCGCGCAAACACCCGCAAGCCATCGTCTGCCTACTGTCGGCACTGCGGGTGCACGACCTCACCACGCAGTCACCGTTTGAGGTTTGGCTCGCCATTCCCAACAAAGCTCGTGCGCCAAAGATGGATTACCCGCCGCTGCGCATTGTGCGCTTCTCGGGCGCCGCGCTGACCGATGGGATTGAAGAGCACCAGATTGATGGCGTGACCGTGCGCGTGACCAACGTCGCTCGCACCGTGGCTGACTGCTTCAAGTTTCGCAACAAGATCGGTCTTGATGTGGCGATGGAAGCGCTGCAGGAGGCTTGGCGAGCCAAGCGCGTGAGCATGGACGAACTCTGGCGCTATGCCACGCTGTGCCGCGTGGCCAATGTGATGCGCCCCTACATGGAAAGCCTGTCATGAATGAACGAAACGTGGCGGCATCAGTACGTGCGCGTCTGCTCAACCGCGCCCGCGAGACCAAGCAGGATTTCAACCTAGTCCTCACGCGCTATGCGATTGAGCGACTGCTGTACCGGATCAGCATCTCGCAGCACGCAGATCAATTTCTTCTGAAAGGCGCACTGCTTTTTGACCTGTGGTTCGACATCCCTCATCGCCCAACCAGAGACGCTGATTTCCTGGGATTCGGCTCGGCGGAGCCGCCGCACATCGAAACCGTCTTCAGAGAAATCTGCACGATCGAAACGCACGACGGCGTAACGTTTCAACCCGACACCGTGCAGGCCGCTGAGATCCGCAAAGAGGCAAACTACGCCGGTGTGCGCGTCATGTTGCTCGGCGTGATCGATGGCGCGCGTTGCCAGATCCAGATCGATATTGGATTCGGCGACGCCGTCACGCCTGGTCCGGAGGATGTCGAATACCCCGTTATGCTGTCGGAGTTCGCGACGCCAAAGCTGCGTGTCTATCCGCGCTACACCGTGGTGGCCGAGAAATTCGAGGCGCTGTCATCTCTTGGCATCGCCAACAGCCGCATGAAGGATTATTTCGATCTGTGGATATTGGCGCAGCATACTGATTTCGACGGCGACATCCTCCGCCAAGCAGTTCGGGCGACCTTTGATCGACGGAGAACCGCTCTGGCTGGTGACGCCCCATTCGGTCTCACTGATGCATTTGCGCAAGATGCACAAAAACAAGTGCAGTGGCAGGCATTCTTGAGAAAGAACCGACTGGAAGCACTGGCGCTGAATGACGTCATTGCAGCATTGGCCGCCTTCATGCTGCCGGTCATCAAGGCGGCCAATGCCAATACGGCGTTTCCAGCCCGCTGGCAGGCGGGAGGTCCGTGGTCGCCTGCAGACGCGGGGTAATTTTCAGTACGGAAGCCCCGCTTGCTCCCGCCGCTCATCCGATAGCATCTGCAAGGCCCGTTGCATATAAGCGCCCAGCCGCTCCACCTACCCAAGCGCTGTGAAGCCAAGGAGACTCCTCGATTTAACGAAGAGACAGGGAATGGCGAAAGCAGACGAAGCACGGCGAGCGTTATGGGAGACGAGAGTGGCGACATGGAGGCGGAGCGGGTTAAGCCAAGGAGCATACGCCCGAGAGGCAGGGCTGGTCCGCAAGCAGCTCAATTATTGGGCCCATTGTTTGGCGGCGGTCGATCAAGCGCCGACTTGGGTTCCGTTGCGGATTCAGTCCGCTAACGGTGCGCCTGCATTGCAAGTGACGAGCGCGAACGGTTGGCGATTGACGTTGGGTTCCGAGACGTCGGCGGCGTGGCTCTCTGAACTGTTGCGCGGCCTCGCCTGATGCTGCAACGGTCGTAGTTAAAGTATGGTTTTATTAAAATGGCGCAGAAGCTTCCTCACACCAAACAGTGACATCCATGGCCGTCACACCAATGGAATAAACCACGCCACCTTGCTGGCGCAGTTCAACAAACCGCGCCATAATTGCGCCACCCTCCTCCACCAACCGCGCCAAACGACGCCATGTCCACCGCCGCCAACTTGCTGAAAAGCATTCGAAAATCCGCCACTGGATTAACGCTTGCCGAACTGCTGACGCGGCATCCAGATGCGCCGCGTCGGACTACCCAACGGTGGATCCGTCAAATGGTCGGCGACGGGCTGATAATCGCCGTTGGTAAAGGGCGGGCGCGGCGATATTACGCAGCCAAAGTAGCGGCGGCGGCTTCCACAACAGAACAAGATCACTTCCCAAGCCACATCCCACTTTCCGCCGATAGCCGAGATATCGTCACTTACATCGATCAGCCCGTGGAAGCGCGCAAACCCGTGGGCTACCAGCGGGACTTTCTCGATTCCTATCAGCCAAACGTGACTTGGTATCTACCGGAATCGCTTCGTCGCCAGTTACACAAAATGGGTAAGACCGCTCAGGCCGATGCTCCTGCGGGAACCTATACTCGCGCGATCCTGAACCGGCTGCTGATTGACCTATCGTGGGCATCAAGTCATCTGGAGGGGAACACCTACTCCCGCCTGGACACCCGCGAGCTGATTGAAAATGGGAAGGCGGCGCAAGGCAAGGCGGCCATCGAAACGCAGATGATCCTCAACCATAAAACCGCGATTGAGTTGCTGGTGGAGAACGTCGCAATAACTGGGTTCAATCGCTACACGTTGATGAACCTGCATAGTGCTTTGTCGGAGAATCTCTTACCCAATCCCGCCGATGAAGGCCGGATTCGCCAGCACGCCGTGGACATCGGCAAGAGCGTATATCGACCGTTATCGACGCCACAACAAATCGATGAATCGCTTGATGTCCTACTGGAGAAAACGAACAAAATTAGCGACCCATTCGAGCAGTCCTTTTTCGTTATGGCGCACCTGCCTTACTTGCAACCGTTCGCCGACATCAACAAGCGCACCTCGCGGCTCGCCGCCAATTTGCCGCTTTTTCGAGCGAACCTTTGCCCGCTTACTTTCATTGATGTCCCGGAGCATGCCTACAGCCGCGCCATCCTCGGGCTATACGAGATGACTCGCGTGGAGTTGCTTCGCGACCTTTACGTCTGGGCTTACGAGCGATCCACACAGGAATACTTGGCCATCAAGCAGGATTTAGCGGAGCCGGACCCGGCCCGTCTGGCTTGGCGTGATGTGATTAAACAAACCATCCGCGATGTTGTGACCCAGCCAAACGAGGACGCGCTCTCCATCATCCGGGAAGCCGTTATAAAGCATGTCCCAGATGCGGAGCGCGGCAATGTGCAAGCGCTGATCGTGGAGGAATTGAGACGACTTCATGAAGGCGTGCTGGCTCGTTATGGTTTGCGGCCGTCGGAGTTCGTGGCTTGGAAAGCGCGACAGACGGGGGAACCATCTGATTGATCGAATGAATCGGCCAACCGCTACGGGGTCTCTCTTCCGTTCGCGCCGTCCTTCGGCTACGACAAAAACGTCTTGCGAGGTCGATTTAGTGGCGGAAGTAGATGGACAGATCATCCCTTTTGAGGTGAAGTACCGCGCTCAACATATTGGCGTGCGCGAACTGAAGGGGCTTATCGAACTGTGTGAGCAGAAGAAAATCACGCGCGGTTACGTTGTCACCAAGTCGCTTGATGACTTCGGTTTTATGACGGGCCTACCGAAGACCAGCGAATCGCCAACCCAGATCATGCGTATTCCGGCACCGCTGCTGTGCTACTGGATGGGCGCGTCGGAATTGAATCAACATGAGATAAAGGACTGATCGCGTCCATCGCCAAAGAGCGCAAGGCGAAATCGATCAGTCTCGCCAAATACATGCCATCACAAGAATAGAAACGGGATTTTCGAATGCCTACATTGAACTGGATCGGCAAAGAAGCCGTTATCAAACACCACAAAAAAGTACCGTTCCGCCTGTTGGAGCCGGCGCCAGAGCTATCCTGCGGTCCCGCCGACAGCGGTAACCTGATCGTGCAAGGCGATAACCTGCACGCGCTCAAGGCGCTACTGCCGCGCTACGCTGGACAAGTGAAGTGCATCTACATCGACCCGCCGTACAACACGGGCAACGAAGGCTGGGTTTACAACGATAACGTCAATAGTCCGGAAATTCGGCGTTGGTTGGGCGAGGTAGTAGGTAAGGAAGGGGAAACATTGGATCGCCATGATCGGTGGCTGTGCATGATGTATCCGCGGTTGGTGCTGCTAAAGCAGTTCTTGTCGGAGGATGGGGTAATCCTCATGTCCCTTGACGGCAACGAGCATCGTTTCGCTGAATTGATCTTGGACGAGCTCTTTGGCAGTGCGAACCGGATCGAGACGTTCATATGGAAGAAGAGCTACGGTGGCGGAGCCAAGTCGAAGCAAGCCGTAAATCTTCACGAGTACGTGCTTTGCTTTGCCCGCAACAAGGAAAAGGTGGGTGAAATTGAACTGCCACCAAGCGATGAGATAAAGAGGTACTACAAGTTCCAAGATGAAAACATGTCAGTTCGTGGTCCATATCGTCTGCAACCACTGGCAACGAACAGTATGGATGCTAGGCCGAATCTTCGTTACGCGATCCCTTTCGACGGAGAAGAGATTTGGCCAGAAAAGCAATGGCAATGGTCGAGGGAACGAGTATTAGCAGCCTTAACGGCGAATGAGATCGTCATTAAGAAGATACGAGGCAAATGGTCGGTTAATTACAAGCAGTATCTCCGTGACAAGGACGGTGAGGAGCGTGGATCGAAGCTGTATTCAATCATCGAATCCGTCTATACCCAACAGGGCACGAACGAGTTGAAAGCGATGTTCGGCGATGGAAAAACTTTCGATTTTCCCAAGCCGCATGCACTTGTAAAGAAATTCATCCAGGCCTTTACTCACTCAGACTCTCTTGTTCTTGATTCTTTTGCAGGAAGCGGGACAACTGGCCACGCAGTGTTGGCAGCGAATTCCGAGGACGGCGGTAATCGACGCTATATCCTGGTCGAAATGGACGACAACATCGCTCACAACGTTACAGTGGAGCGCGTCAAACGCATCGCCGAGGGCTATACCGACGCCAAAGGCAATTCAATCAAAGGCCTCGGTGGCGGTTTCCAATTCTGCCGCCTGTCCGCCGAACCTCTGTTTGACACAAACGGCCAAATTCGAAGCGACGTAAAGTTTGCTCAACTCGCGGAATTCGTCTGGTTTGCCGAAACCGGCGCCGGCTACACTGGCGCGGCAGACAGCCCCTTACTCGGCGTGCATGAAGGCCGCGCCATCTACCTACTCTACAACGGCATTCTCAAAGACAAGTCAGTAGCCGGCGGCAACGTGCTAACTGGCCCGGTGTTCGATGTGCTGCCGACATTCGCTGGCCCCAAGGTGATCTACGCCGCCGCCAACCGCATGGGAGGCCGCGCCACGCGTGAGGGCGTCACCTTCAAACAGACCCCTTACGCGCTGGAGGTGTAAGCCATGACGACGTTTGCCCCGAAAATCTACCAATCGCAAGTACTCGAAAGCGTGGAGGCATACTTCAAAGCCTGCCACGAGCTGCCTTCGCCCTCGATCGCCTTCACCGCCACGAGCGAACGACTTTGGGGGCGCGGACTGTCCTACAACCCGCTATCGGGGTTTCCGGTCGATATGCCGTACTTCTGCCTGCGCGTGCCTACCGGCGGCGGCAAGACCTGGTTGGCGGCCAAGAGTGTGGCACTGGTGAACACGCATCTGCTACGTTGCGAGCACAGCGTCATCGTATGGCTAACGCCGAGCAAGCCGATTCGCGAACAGACACTGAAGGCGCTTCGGGACAAGCTGCATCCTTACCACGAAGCGTTGCGCGAGGCCGGCCCAATCACGGTGATGGACCTGGATGAAGCCAAGAGCCTGACACGCGCGACGTTGGACACATCCACCACCGTCATCGTGGCCACCCGGCAGGCGTTTCAGGTAGAAGACGAAGAATGCCGCAAGGTGTACCAGTCCAGCGGCGCGCTCATGCACCACTTCGATAATCTGTCGCCCTCACAACGCGATGAGCTGTTGACTGAAGGTGAAGGCGCTGGCCAGATTGTTCCCTATTCGCTGGCCAACGTGCTGCGGCTGCGTCGGCCCTTCATAATCGTCGATGAAGCGCACAATAGCCGCACCGAGTTGGCTTTCGACATGCTGGCGCGTTTCCGCCCTAGCGGCGTGATGGAGCTCACCGCGACGCCCGACTTGGAGCGCACCCCTAGCAACGTGCTGCACAGCGTGTCCGCAGCCGAGTTGAAGGCGGAAGAAATGATCAAGCTGCCGGTAGTGCTAGAAACTGAGCCGAACTGGCAGCAGTGTCTCGCCGACGCCATCGGTCGACGAGATACCTTGCACAAGCTTGCCGATGAGGAACGGCGCGCTGGCGCTCAGTACTTGCGACCGATCGTGTTGATTCAGTCGGAGCCGCGACGAGCTGGCGTGGAAACGCTGGACTTCGAGCGCGTGCGTAGTGAGCTGATGACCAATCATGGCGTCCCCGCCAATGAAATCGTCGTGGCGACGGGTGAGGAAAAGGGACTAGAGCAGATCGATGCGGATCACAAGCTGGGAATTGCCGATCCGACCTGCCCCGTAAAGTTCGTCATCACTCAGAGAGCATTGGCCGAAGGTTGGGACTGCCCCTTTGCCTACATTCTAGTCAGCATGGCTTCGTTGCACTCGACTACGGCGGTCGAACAACTTCTCGGGCGCGTGTTGCGGCAACCTGGAGCCGCTCATCGGAAGGCGCGAGCGTTGAATCAGTCTTACGCCTTTGTTGTTTCTCGCAACTTTGCGGAAACCGCCGGCGCCTTGCGTGACCGACTAGTGGCGGGCGCAGGCTTCGAGCGTCGAGAAGTGACCGAATTCGTGACAGCCGCAAAGGCCGAACAATCGCGGCTGGACTTGGAGGGGCACGCCGGGCGCGTTGTCGTTCGACCCGTAGCGTTTACCTTGCTCGAAAAGCCCGATCTCAAGAGCGTTCCGAAACCTGTGCGGGACAAGGTCGCCTGGGATGGCAAGCTCAACACGCTGACCATCAGTACGCCCCTGACAGAGGAAGAGACCGAAGTCCTCAAGGCATCGGTCACCACTGAGACCGCAATTGCCGCCATCGTTGAAGCAGCCGAGATCAGTCGCACCACGGCAATCGAGTTCTTTCAGACGCCCGCCGAACGCGGCGAGCGCTTTCGCGTACCGCAGTTGGCGCTCCGTGTGCAGGGCAAGCTGCAGTTGTTTGATGACCCTGAGGGGCTGGAGTATCCGTGGGATTTGTCGCTCTACGATGCCGCGCCGACTGCCGATGACGTAACGACGCTCGGCGCGGGTCTAAAAGTGTCGGAAGGCGGTGAGATCGATGTAGACGGCGCAAGCGGTAAGGTCATCTCTCGCTTCCTGCCCGACCTCCAACGCGACTTGGGCCTGGTCTACCAGCCGGAAAACTGGGACGAGGTGCGTTTGGCGACCTGGCTATGCCGTAATCTGCCGGAACCTTCTCTTACGCACGCTAGCAAGCAGGCCTTCGTGGCTGCTTGGGTGACTGAGTTGCTTCGACGTGAGGGCTTCACTCTGGCCCGCGCGAACTTGCAGAAGTTTCTCGTACGCAATCTTCTCGAAGCGCGCATCCGGGATTTGCGCAAGCAGGCTGTTGGCAAAGCGTTTCAGCAAACTCTTTTCAGCGATGACGCCGCGTCACGCGTTGCGGTTACCGACCAATGGGTATTCGAATTCCACGCCCAAGCCTACGCCCCCAGCCGCGATTACGACGGCCGATACGGGCACTTTGATTTCCGCAAGCACTTCTATGGTCGCATCGGCGATTTCGACAGCAAGGAAGAGTTCGAATGTGCTTGTTGGTTGGATATTCAGGCGCAGCAGGGTCGCATTCAATTCTGGGTACGCAATCTTGTTCGACGGGAAGGCAGTTCATTTTTTCTGCAGAAGGCCGACGGCCGCTTCTACCCGGACTTTCTGTGTCAGCTACCCGGAAAAGCCGACCAGATAGGGCCAGTCCTCGCTGTCGAATACAAGGGTGGCGATCGATGGGCGGCAGCTGAGGATGACCGACTGATTGGCGGACTGTGGGCAAACCTGTCCATGGGACGTTGCCGATTTGCGATGGTCTTATTGCAGACTTCTAAATCGGATACACAACCATGAGCGACATAAAACTATTCTCCTTACAAAACGGCCGAGCCGCCGAATTACAAGGCGACGCATCCGACCTCGAAAAGCCGCTGCAAACGCTTATCGAAAACAATCTTGAACCGTTACTCGGCATCCGATTCCTTGCGACTGAATATCCAACCGGCAAAACCCATGCTGGGCGCATCGATTCGCTGGGACTGGACGAAAACGCGTGTCCCGTGATTTTGGAATACAAGCGTTCAGTCGGCGAAAACGTGATCAATCAAGGTTTGTTTTACTTGGATTGGCTGATGGATCACCAAGCAGAGTTCGAGTTGCTGGTGATGAAGAAGCTCGGCGCCGACCTGACGGCCGCCATTGATTGGAGCGCACCGCGCCTAGTATGCATTGCCGCCGACTTCACCAAGTACGACGCCCATGCCGTCCAGCAAATCAATCGCAATATCGAACTGATCCGCTATCGCCTCTTTGGCAAAGATTTACTGTTGCTGGAGCTCGCCAATTCATCAAGCGCGAGGAATACTCAAAACGGCGCCAGCCGATCACAGAAGACAACGCCCAAACCATCCGCTCCACAAGCAACGCGTAACGCCATCAAGACCTATGCCGAGTGGCTTGAAGACTTGCCAACCAACTTACGCGAGTTACTGACGTCGTTGGAAGGCCACATCCAATCATTGGGCGATGACGTGCAACACAACGAGTTGAAACTGTATGCCGCCTTCAAACGTTTAAAGAACTTCGCGACCGTTGTTCTGCAAAAAAATCGGCTACTGCTGTATCTGCATTTGAACCCGGAAGACCTCGGGCTGCTTCCCGCGAACGGACGCGATGTCCGTCAAAACGGTCACTGGGGAACTGGCGATCTCGAACTTAGCATCGCGGGAGCGGGCGACCTGGACGCCGCGAAGCCTCTGATACAACTCGCGTACGAGGGACGAGCGGGGTCGAAGCAAGTAAATGTGTCTCCAATGGATTAGCCTGCGCGAGCACATACGTCGGATAACGCTTACGCTCATCCGACCTACGCAGG
>DATLHW010000260.1:0-3170 GCA_035539675.1 Burkholderiales bacterium
AACCAACGACGCGCTGATTTTCGAGCGCGAGAAGACTCGCGGCTTTCGTCTCAATATCCCAGCGGGTACGGCGGTGCGTTTTGAGCCGGGACAAAGCCGCTCCGTCGAGTTGGTTGCTTATGCCGGCTCCCGCATTGTCTACGGCTTCGCGGGCAGAGTGATGGGCGCATTGGATAAAGCCGGTAAGCCTGTAGCGAAAAAGAAAAAGATAGAGAAACCCAAAGTGACGAAGAAACCCGTCGCAAAAAAGACCGTCGCCAAAAGAGGAGCTAAACGATGAGCCTCAGCATTACCCGCCGCGCTTATGCGGAAATGTTCGGACCCACAACCGGCGATCGCGTAAGGCTTGCCGATACCGAGCTTTGGATCGAAGTCGAAAAGGACTTCACTACGTATGGCGACGAAGTGAAGTTTGGCGGCGGCAAAGTCATTCGCGATGGCATGGGACAAAGCCAGCGTGTGGATGCGGATGTCGCCGATACTGTTATTACCAATGCGCTAATTCTCGATTGGTGGGGAGTCGTCAAAGCCGACATCGGTATCAAGCACGGCCGCATCAGCGCCATTGGCAAAGCCGGTAACCCGGACGTACAACCCAATATCACCATTCCAATCGGCGCGGGAACCGAAATCATCGCTGGCGAAGGCATGATCGTCACTGCCGGCGGTATCGACACGCACATTCACTTTATTTGCCCGCAACAGATTGAAGAAGCGCTGATGTCTGGCGTTACGACCATGATCGGCGGTGGTACAGGCCCGGCGACGGGAACATTCGCGACAACGTGCACGCCGGGCATTTGGAATATGCATCGCATGTTGCAATCGGCCGACGCCTTTCCGATGAATCTGGGCTTTCTAGGCAAGGGCAATGCAAGTTTGCCCAAACCCTTGCAGGAGCAAGTGGTCGCCGGCGCAATCGGTCTGAAGTTGCACGAGGACTGGGGCACGACGCCAGCGGCGATCGACAACTGCCTTACCGTTGCAGACAAGATGGATGTGCAAGTCGCCATTCATACGGATACGTTGAACGAGTCCGGCTTCGTCGAAACCACGCTTGCGGCGTTCAAAGGTCGCACGATCCATACGTACCATACGGAAGGCGCCGGAGGCGGCCATGCGCCGGATATCATCAAGGCGTGCGGCGAGCAGAACGTGCTCCCATCTTCCACAAATCCAACGCGTCCCTACACCGTCAACACCATCGATGAACACCTCGATATGCTGATGGTTTGCCACCACCTTGACCCCGCCATCGCGGAAGACGTGGCCTTCGCTGAATCGCGCATTCGCCGCGAAACCATCGCGGCCGAGGACATCCTGCATGACCTTGGCGCCTTCAGCATGATTTCGAGCGACTCGCAGGCAATGGGGCGAGTAGGCGAGGTGGTCATTCGATGTTGGCAAACGGCGCACAAGATGAAAGTGCAGCGCGGCGCTCTTTCACAGGACACGGCGCGCAACGATAATTTCCGCGCCAAGCGTTATATTTCCAAGTACACGATCAATCCGGCGCTGACCCATGGCGTCGCGCATGAAGTCGGATCCATCGAAGTCGGCAAGCTGGCCGACCTGGTGTTGTGGAGACCCGCCTTCTTTGGCGTTAAGCCCTCGCTGATTCTCAAAGGCGGTCTCATCGCCGCCGCTGCGATGGGCGATCCGAATGCGTCGATTCCAACGCCGCAGCCGGTGCATTATCGTCCGATGTTCGGAAGCTTCGGCGGCGCCGTGGGCGCGACGTCCGTTACGTTCATATCCAAGGCCGCTGAGAAGGCGGGCATCGCGGATCAATTGGGACTCGCCAAACGTACGGTCGCTGTAAAAGGCACGCGCAAAGTCAGTAAAGCCGACATGAAGCTGAATGACTATGCGCCGAAGATCGATGTGCATCCTGAAACTTATGAAGTGCGTGCGGATGGCGATTTGCTGGTGTGCGAACCGGCGATTGTGTTGCCGATGGCGCAGCGATACTTTTTGTTCTAACTAACAAAGCTTCCTCCCTTTCAAGGTAAAGGTATCTACACAAGTTAAATTGTCATTCTGAGCGCCAGCGAAGAATCTGCTTTTTGCGGTGGCTCTACAGGTATGGAACAGCAGATTCTTCGTCGTACCTCCTCAGAATGACAGGCTTTATCAGCGTGCAGCTCATAGAAAATCGACTTGTGCATATACCAATGCTTTGATGGGAAAGGGACCGATTAAACTCAGCAGTGATTACTATGCTCGTTATCCAAAAACCAAAATCCTCCTCCACAGACCGTATCGACGACACCCTCATCCTTCCCTTCGAACTGCGTCAAAAGAGCCGTCTGCGAACCCAGACCACATCCGGAGAGGAAGTCGGCCTGTTCCTCGCAACCGGTCACATCATGCGTGATGGAGAACTGCTTGAAGCCGACGATGGGCGCATTGTGCAGATAGTCGCCAAACCCGAACGATTGATGGAAGTGCGCGCCGCCACGCCACGCGATCTCACACGGGCTGCCTATCATTTGGGCAATCGCCATGTCGCGCTTGAGGTTGGCGACGGCTGGCTGCGGTTGCCAGACGACTATGTGCTGCGGCAAATGCTCGTACAGTTAGGCGTCGAGGTAACCGATCTCGAAGCGCCTTTCGACCCGGAACCTGGCGCCTATGGCGGAGGTCACCACCACCATGGAGCCGAACGCGGTCATCGCGGCATCATTCATCAGTTCGGCAAAAAAAACGACGATGCATGAAACGGCGTCGCTTGCGCATTTGTTGCGGCTCGTAAGTCCTACCCTACCTGTTGGCGCCTATAGTTATTCTCAGGGGCTGGAGTGGGCGATAGAAGATGGTTCTGTGCGGGACGAAGCCACGGCGCTTGTGTGGATTCGCGGCGGTTTGGAGCATGTCCTCGCGCGTTTTGAGGCGCCAGTCGCGCTACGGCTATTTCGGGCGTGGGCCGTACAAGATATGGAAGCCGTGCGCCGCTGGAACGAGCGGTTTCTCGCCGGACGCGAGACCGCCGAGCTTTATGCCGAAACGGTGCAAATGGGTTACTCAATGAAGCGGCTCCTCGGCGAGTTGGGTTTCCAAACTAACGAAGCGAAAACTGCGTTGGATTCTTTGGACCCTTGCTGCTTTCCAGCCGCCTTTGCATTCGCCGCCATGGACGTGAACGTTGGCGAACGTAACATGCTGCTCGG
>DATLHW010000261.1:0-7014 GCA_035539675.1 Burkholderiales bacterium
GGACAACAGCAGTTTCTTCGCTGACGAGACTGTAAAAGTATTCTGAGCAGAGAGAAAAGCCGAGCGGGTCGACCTCTCAAAACGCGCTGTATTCGATTTTTTTGTGGTGGGCAATGGTTTTGCCACCCCCAAAATCGAGTGATAATCGAATACTTTTACAGTCTCTGACGCTCAGAATGACATGTCCAACAATTGCGGCTGACCTCTATTCGTCTTTGATGGCGATAACATCGGAAATGTTGGAGGGAGTGGTTGGTACCTCTCAAGCTTTCGCATTACTCCAATTACCTCTGCAATCGCCGCATCACCGTCACCCGCTTCCACAGCGCCCTTCACGCACCCCGCCAAGTGAGATTCCAGCAACTGAATCGACAGTGAACCTAGCGCCGATTGAATGGCGTTGATTTGGGTGAGCACATCAATGCAATACCGATCTTCTTCGATCATCTTGCCGATGCCGCGCACCTGTCCTTCGATGCGGTTAATCCGGTTGGCGAGCGCAGTTTTGTTCTCCCGCTCTACCGTGTGATGCGAATGCGCCATCGTGGGTTTAGATGGCGACTTCATAACCGGCGTCTTCGATGGCGAGTTTGAATGCTTTCGCATTTGTTTTTTTCGCGTCATATTCAACGTTGGCGCTCGCGTTTTCCAGCGAGACTTGAACGTGTTGAACGCCATCAATAGCACGCAGAACTTTTTCCACGCTCTTCACGCAGCCTCCGCAGGTCATGCCTTGAACCTTTAACTGGACCGTTTCCATGGTTTCCACCTCTTCAAAAGTAACGAATTGCTAACGACAGATACCGAACTCATCGCCATGGCTGCCCCGGCGATTACCGGGTTCAATAACCCTAG
Organism: Burkholderiales bacterium; assembly: GCA_035539675.1. GTDB lineage: Bacteria > Pseudomonadota > Gammaproteobacteria > Burkholderiales > DATLHW01 > DATLHW01. The sequence goes on from DATLHW010000261.1 coordinate 856, forward strand.
CGCCGCCAGCGGAATGCCGAGAACGTTGTAGATGAAAGCGAAGAACAGGTTCTGACGGATCTTCGCGAGCGTTGCGCGGGATAGGGAAATCGCTTCGGCGACGCTGGTCAAATCGCTCTTCATCAGCGTTACATCGGATGCATGAATCGCCACATCGGCGCCAGCTCCAATGGCGAAGCTGACGTTGGCGGCAGCGAGCGCTGGCGCGTCGTTAATGCCGTCGCCCACCATCCCGACGATCTTGCCTGTTGCTTTGAGCGCTTGAACGGCCTCGACTTTATGTTGAGGCAACATTTCCGAGCGATATTCCTGAATGCCCACTGCCGCCGCCACGGTGCGGGTCGTCGCGGCGTTATCGCCGGAGAGCATGACAACCTTGACGCCAAGCTCTCCAAGATGCGCGATGGCGCTGGCCGACGTTGGGCGTAACGGATCAGTTACCGCGAGGTAGCCAAGAACGCCGTTGACGTCGGCGACGCCAAAGACCGATTTTCCAGTGGCCAGTAAGGGGTCAATGTGGCTTTCATCGACGCCGAAGCCGAGTGAATGTAAGAACGCCGGGGAGCCCAGCCAAGCCAATTTTCGGCGCTTGGGGTCCACATTCTCGTCAAGCTGCGCTTCGATGCCCTTGCCCGGATGATTGGTGACGTTGGTCAGTTTGCGTGGCGTGATTCCGCGAGCTGTTGCGTAATCCAGCACAGCTTGCGCCAACGGATGAGTGGAGGACTGTTCCAACGCGGCAGCCAGATAAAGCAGATCGTTTTCATTGCGGCCCGCGATGGTGACGACGTTGGTCACCGAAGGTTTGCCCTCGGTTAATGTGCCCGTCTTATCGACTACCAATATCTGTATTTTCTCCGCTTGTTCCAGCGCCTCTGCATTTCGAATCAGTATTCCATTGCGGGCTCCTTGGCCGACGCCCACCATCACTGCGGTGGGCGTGGCCAATCCCAACGCGCAAGGGCACGCGATGACCAGTACGGCGACTGCATTGATCAATGCTTGCGTGAAGTCGCCCGCGAGCGTCCACCATAAAACAAAAGTCACGACGCTGATGACTACTACGACCGGCACGAAAATGCCGGAGATCTTGTCCGCCAATCGCTGAATGGGCGCCTTGGAGCCCTGCGCCTCGTTCACCAGCCGGATGATTCCTGCAAGCGCCGTCTGCTTGCCAATTCTTGTCGCTACACAGGTCAGAAGGCCTTTCTGATTTATCGTCCCGGCGTAAACGTTTCCCCCGGGTGTTTTTTCGACCGGCCGGCTTTCGCCCGTAAGCATACTTTCATCGATACTGCTTTGGCCTTCCGCGACCTCGCCATCTATCGGCACGCTTTCGCCGGGGCGAACGATAAAACGATCGCCAGTTTTCACTTGTTGGATGGGGATTTCCGTGATGACGCCGTTGACCTCAATGCGCGCCGTCGTGGGTTGCAGACGAATTAGCGCTTCGATCGCCGCTGCAGACCGATTTTTCGCCTGCGCTTCGAGCAGTTTGCCCATCAGTATCAGCGTGATGATCGCGGCGCTTGCTTCAAAGTAAACATGGTGTGGCAGTCCCAGCACCGTGACGATGAAACTGAAGCCATAAGCCATCGTTGTGCCGAGGACAATAAGCACGTCCATGTTCGCGCTTTTGCCGCGTAGCGCATGCAAAGCGCCCACATAGAAACGCCAGCCGATCCAGAATTGCACGGGCGTCGCAAGCGAGAGTTGGAGCCAGCGTGGCAACAAGTCCGCGTGGTTTCCGCTGAACATGCCAGCCATTTGCAGAACCAGCGGAAGCGTTAGCGCAGCCGCGATCCAGAACGATCGGCGTTCCTTTTGATAGTTTGTCGCGCGCTGCTGCTTTTCCGCGTCGGATTCGCCGGTGTCTCGGACGATGGCGTCGTAGCCTGCTTTATGGACATTAGCGATCAGCGCATCGGCGGTGACGAGTTCGGGCGTGTAAATCACCGAGGCTGTTTCGGAGGCGAAGTTAACGTTGGCTTTAACGCTTGGCAGCTTGTTGAGGCTTTTTTCTATTCGGGCTGCGCAAGCCGCGCAAGTCATTCCCGTGAGACCCAATTCGAGGGTTTCTTGCGGAGGTGCGTGATGAGATCGAGTAATAGTTTCCATGATGCGCCTACTTGATTTATAGGTGCATCGTATACCCCATTGGGGTATTTATCAACAGGGGGCCAGAGGGAAGGGTAGGAGCGAGCTCGCTCGCGATTGTGTTCGGGGCTCCATCACCAATCGCGAGCAAGCTCGCTCCTACAATTACGGATGTTTAGGTCAAATCTGACGGCCGCATATGCGGGAACAAAATGACATCGCGAATCGACGCGCTGTCGGTCAGCAACATCACCAGTCGATCGATTCCAATGCCTTCGCCAGCGGTTGGCGGCAGACCGTGTTCCAGCGCGCGGATGTAATCGGCGTCGTAGTGCATTGCCTCATGATCGCCGGCTTCCTTCTGCTTAACCTGTTCCATGAAGCGTGCGGCCTGATCTTCCGGGTCGTTCAACTCAGAGAATCCGTTGGCGATTTCCCGGCCTACCATGAAGAGTTCGAAGCGATCGGTAATATCCGGATTGTTGTCGTTGCGGCGCGCGAGCGGGGATACCTCGGCAGGGTAATCGATGATGAACGTCGGCTCGAAGAGCAGGTGCTCGGTGGTCTCTTCGAACAGCTTGAGTTGCAGCGTTCCCAGTCCATCGTTTGCGCGCGCTTCCGCCTTCAATTCAGCCAGCGCTTTCCGTATGAATACAGCATCGCCCAGTTGCGCATCCGTGTATTGCGGATGGTATTTTTGAATAGCTTGAGTAATGGTGAGCCGCGCAAATGGTTTGCCAAGATCAAGTTCCCGTTCCTGATAAGTGACGGTCGTAGATCCCAGCACGCTTTGCGCTACTTCCCGGAACATGGCTTCAGTCAGGTCCATCAGGTAGCGGTAATCCCGATACGCCTCGTAGAACTCCAGCATCGTGAATTCCGGATTATGCCGAGTAGACATGCCTTCGTTACGGAAGTTACGGTTGATCTCGAATACTTTCTCCATGCCGCCCACCACCAGTCGCTTCAAGTAGAGTTCCGGCGCAATGCGGAGGAAAAGTTGCATATCCAACGCGTTGTGATGGGTGACGAAGGGGCGCGCCGCAGCGCCGCCGGGAATCGGGTGCATCATCGGCGTTTCGACTTCGAGGTAACCGCGCTTCACCAGAAATTCGCGAATGCCTTGAATCACTTTCGAGCGCACCGTAAACACCTTGCGCGTCGCTTCATTGGTGATCAAATCCACGTAGCGCTGGCGATATTTCTGCTCGGTGTCCGTCAAGCCATGGAACTTTTCTGGGAGCGGGCGAAGCGCTTTGGTTAGTAGGCGCAGTTCGGTGACCTTGACGGACAATTCGCCTGTCTTGGTTTTGAACAGCGTACCCTTTGCGCTCAGGATATCTCCCAAATCGTAATGCTTGAAAGCGGCATGTACTGCTTCGCCGGTGGTGTCATTGGTGATGTAAAGCTGAATGCGGCCACTCATATCTTGCAATGTGGCGAAGCTCGCCTTGCCCATCACGCGCTTGAGCATCATGCGGCCGGCGACGGCGACTGAAATGGGTTCGCTTTCCAACTGCGCGTTCTCGGCTTCGCCATGTGTCGCATGCAAATCCGCCGCGAGGTTTTCGCGATTGAAATCGTTAGGAAACGCGTTGCCTTGCTCGCGCAGAGCGGCCAGTTTTTGGCGGCGTTCGTTAATGATTGCATTAGGGTCTAATTGCTGTTCGTTATCCATTTTCAAATTCCTTGCGATAGAGACGAAGGTAAGCTCGCTCTGAACAATATTTTTTAAACGCCCTGTTTCAAACTGGCCGTAATGAAGTCTTCCAGATCGCCATCCAGCACAGCCTGCGTATTGCCGACCTCATAATTCGTGCGGAGATCCTTGATGCGCGATTGGTCCAGCACATAGGAGCGAATCTGGTGGCCCCAGCCGATGTCAGTCTTGCTATCTTCCAACGCCTGCTTTTCGTCGTTGCGTTTACGCAGTTCCAATTCGTACAAGCGAGACTTCAACATGGCCATGGCTTCGGCGCGATTCCGGTGTTGCGAGCGGTCGCTCTGACACTGCACCACAATCCCCGTCGGCTCGTGCGTGATGCGGATGGCTGAGTCGGTCTTGTTGATGTGCTGACCGCCCGCGCCGCTGGCTCGAAAGGTGTCGATTCGCAAGTCGGCAGGGTTGATGTCCACCTCGATGGAGTCATCGACCTCCGGGAAGACGAAAACGCTGGCGAATGAAGTATGCCGGCGAGCGTTCGAATCGAAAGGCGACTTGCGCACCAGGCGGTGAATACCCGACTCCGTACGGAGATACCCATAGGCGTAATCGCCGCTGATCTTAAGGGCTGCGCTCTTGAGTCCGGCGACCTCGCCATCCGACTGCTCAAGAATTTCAACCTGGAAGCCTTTGCGTTCGCAATAGCGGATGTACATACGGAGCAGCATGGCCGCCCAATCCTGCGCTTCCGTGCCGCCAGAGCCCGATTGGATATCGATAAAAGCGTTGTTCGGATCGACCGGATTGGAAAACATGCGCTGGAATTCCATCTTGTCGACCTGCTTCTCCAGCGCCGCCACATCGTCGGCGACCGCTAGCAGCGTATCGTCGTCATCCTCGTTGCGAGCGAGTTCGAACAATTCGCCGGTGTCCAACAAACCTTGGTCAAGGCTACGCAAATTATTAACGGTCTCTTCCAGGCTCTTTTTTTCCTTGCCTAGTTCCTGAGCGCGTTTCGCCTCATTCCAAACGGCGGGGTCTTCCAGTTCCTTGGTGAGTGTTTCCAGTCGGACTACTTTAACGTCGTAGTCAAAGATACCTCCGTAACTCTGCGGTGCGTGTGCGGAGATCGGCGAGGGTGTTGGTAAGGAGGTTAAGCTGTTCTGCTTCCATGGCTTCTGAATTCGCGAAAAAGCGGGATTATAAACGGTTCGAGGGGTGGGCTGACGGGAGAGTGGGCTATTATGTTCGGCGTTTTCTTGAAAGAAGGGCTCATGGCGATGAAATGGGGATTTAAAGCAGCGATTATTCTGGTGGGTTTCGGCTTGTTCGCAGGGGCGGCTCATTCGCAAACCGAGGAGAGCAAATCCTCTGCAAGCTCGACCACTGTCGCGGAATCTGTCGGAGAGCGCGCGAGCCGGGTAGCGTCTAACGTCGGGCATAAAGTGGAAACTGTTACGCATAAGGTCGGCGCAGCGATTGAGAAAGGCGCTCAGAAAACGGGGCGCGCGCTACAACGAGCAGGGCAGTGGGTCGAAAGCAAGGTAGGGCCTGGCAACCATTCGAGCGACGATTGAACAGGAAATGCCGGGGCCACTTCTCACCGCGAAGGTCTTCGACCAATTACGCACCGCCGCCCGCGCTGGCGTTGAAACGGTCGAGTGCTCATTGGACCTGCAACGTTCAATGTCGGTCATTGTTCTGAGCGATCAAGAATGGACCTGGAACGACCAAAGGTTTCCTTACCCCAGCGCTTGCAAAGAGCGAACGATTTACCACTGGACCGGCGAGACCTTTGAACCGATCGCGCGCTATGCATCCTCGCTGATCAAACTCGTGCCGACCGACTGGGGACCGCCGACGTTTGAGATCGATGGCGTCAAAATGCTGCCCACCGCGCGAGTTTCCCCCTACGCCGACGCCGAACATAAGGTTGGTTTGATTCAGCCGCGCGGCAAGGTGATTCTGGATACCTGCGGCGGCCTTGGCTATTTCGCCGCGTGGTGTTTGCAGGGACAGGCCAAGCAGGTGCTTTCTTTTGAAAAGAATCCTGACGTCGTTTGGCTGCGCAGCTTAAATCCATGGTCGCCCACTGTTGGCGGCGCGTTAACGCTGACTGAGGGGGATATCGCCGAACAGATCGCGACGTTGCCTGCGCAATCGATCGACGCCATCTTGCATGACCCGCCTCGTTTTGGAATTGCTGGAGAGCTTTACTCGCAGGTATTTTACGACCACCTGGCCCGCGTGATTAAACGCAAGGGCAAGTTGTTTCATTACACCGGATCGCCGAATAAATTGACCAGCGGACGCGATGTGCCGAATGAAGTGGCGAATCGGTTGCGGCGCGCGGGTTTCGCGGCGGAGTTGAGTGGGGATGGGGTGTTGGCGACGAGAAA
>DATLHW010000262.1:0-4361 GCA_035539675.1 Burkholderiales bacterium
TACCGGCTGCACCCTCCGGGCACCCCCAGAAAACTCGTCGGATCGCAGCGGCTTTGTGCTGTGCTGAAATCCAAAGGCAACGCCAACTAGTGCCTTGGAATCGTATGTCCTGTCGTCGTGGCGAAGGAAATAGCCCCGGGCGGGGCCATAGCCATTATGGCTCAGGACCTCTTCGCGTCCGAGCTCATCGCATTTTTTGATGGCGGCCAACACTGCGGCCCTGCTCGTTACCTGAGATGGTCTGCGAACGACTGCCATTTTCCCTCCCAATGTGACAAATGCTATTGCTCAAAGGCTGAGTCGTGTCGCCCCTCAATTTAGTGACGCGCCTTGGAGAGGAGACCGGATCGGCAAGGGCGCGACTCCGGCGGCGCAGCCGTCGCGGCTCGACCTGATTGTGCTCGACGAGGTTGGATACCTGCCGTTTGCGCGCTGGGTAAGCCAGTTGCTGTTCCATTACGTCAGCAAGCGCATCACCCTAAGCGTTATTCAAGAAGCGAGCCCTGATGGCAGACAGGAAGGCGGGCACGTGCCCGCAGTGGAGCCGCTGTTGGCGGGAAACCTCGACATCTGAAAAGACATTCGCAATCCACCGAAACTCAAAACCTGCCCCGTTTCGCGTTTGCTGTTTCGATCAAGAACAGGGCCATGCTACCCGCCATGTTAACCGCCAATGCGGCGTGCCGTGGAGCAGGCTTCACAGGCTTTCCTCCCGAGGCGTGGGCATCACCAACCTTGTTTCGGAGCGTGCCAAGCCCTTCGACGATGCTAGCTGCGCTGCCTAAAATGCGTTTAAAAGCGTCTTCAGAATGTTGCGAAGGTGCAATGTTCAGCGATTCCGACGCTTGCCGATATAGTTTCGGCAAATCGTCGTTTGGACTATACGTCGCGTTGCCATTCGCATCTTCGAGCAAATGCTTGCAAACTGTTTCGAGCAAAGTTCGGGCGGCGGTGATTGCACCAGCCGGATCGGCTTCGCGGCGGGACAGTGCCCTGTTCCAAGCTTCGGTTATGCCCTCAGGGTCAAACCTTTGAAGTGCTTCGGTCACGATTGAGTCGGCGGGCGCGGGGTTTCGTTCGAGTCGTTCAATTAACGGTGCGAACTGTTCGCGGACGAACTGGCGTCGCGGTTCCCATTGGCCGCTATGCCCCTTGAGGAACGACCACATTGCAGCCGTATCTTGCGTCGATCGCACAAACGACGGAAGAAGGTGTGAGACCGCAGGGTCATTCATGAATTCGCGTCGCAGTAGGCGATAGACCGCATCACTCATGTTGGCCCCACCCTCGCAAAGAGCGACCAACCCGTTACGAAGTGTCATCCCCCGCTCAAGCTTGTCGGTCGGTAGGTCGGCTAAAGTATGGCCCGGTGTTTGGTCGAAGATTCCCATTGCGGTTCTATAACGAAACTTTCGTGTCAGAACCTAGTGATCGAATCGGGCGGATGCATTGTCAACCGTGGGCATATCTCCCGCCAACCTCACCAAGTTGTCGAGATAACTAGATATCTTTACCACGTTTGCCTACGTACACCGAGAGCAAACAAATGGAGGCGTTATGACGACCGAACGGGTGCTGATTATATTGGATGTTACGAGAGACGAGGCTTGGGATGTTGCCAACAAGCTCGCTGGCGGACCGCCCAAATTTGTAAGATCGGACAATGAAGTTCTTGACGTGCCCACGACACTTGAGATGGCACTTGCCCATGGCGGCGGAACTCCAAACATCTACTTTTCGTTGCGTTCAGAAAATAGCGCGGCGCTGGGTGGCAAAGACACGCCGTCATTCGCAACTGACGAGTAGATCGTCAAAAAAATGACGACCGACGGATCTTAGTCGAAATCTATGTCCTTGTTGCAGGGCTGAAACCCGCTGTTTCCGTAACCCGCCCGTGGTTAAGCGTGTGTTTGCGCGCGACACAACCCTGGGACTCTGGCTGCAGCTGGATGTAGGACGGGGATCGCGCATCCGGTGCTATGCACGCGCCTTCAGAACAGAATATTTTAGAAAATTATGTGCCTCCATCCGGTGTCAACGCTGCCGAAATCGTTGCATACCGAGGAAAATTCGGTGTTGCTGGATATCATTTTGTCGCCCTATTGAGCTGCCCTCGTTCACAAACAGGGGCTGCAGATGGCAATTATCCGATTTACCGACAGATGGCTTCAGTCACCTGGCACGACGCCGAAACAGGGGCGCGCTGAATTCGTTGATGCAATTTGCCCGGGCCTGCATTTGCGAGTAACCACAAAAGGCACTCGAACCTTCTCAGTGATGGCTCGGGTCAGGGGTAAGCTGGTGCGTACCACCTTGGGCAAGTATCCGCTTCTGGCCTTGCACGACGCTCGAGAAGCAGCGTTGTTGAAAATGCGCGAAGTGGATCAAAGTGCCGATCTTCATTCGGCGGCAGCGCCACGGCAAAGCCTAACCCTTCGGCAAATGATAGACAGCTATGTAGACCGTCATCTGAAGCCAAATGCCCGATCATGGAAAAATATACAGGCCGCGTTGCTGGGTTCTATGAAGCGACCATCACGGTTGGCCCACCTTCACGCGAGGCAGGCTGAGCAGATCAGTAAGGCGGACGTAGTGGCGGTTATTGATCGCGCCATGGAAGACGGCAAACCGCAAGCCGCAGTGAACCTTCTGCGGTATATTAAGATGCTGTTCAATTGGGCAGCGGACCGCGACATGGTAGTTGCGAACCCATTCGAACGGATAAGACCGCCTGCTCGCACGCGCGAGCGCGACCGCATTCTTTCAGATCAAGAAATAGCGTCAATTTGGCGCGCATCGTTCCACCTCGCAAATCCCTACGGGCAAATGTACCGCATGTTTTTCCTTACCGGGCAGCGCCGAAGCGAAGTGGCGACAATGCGTTGGTGCGAGATAAGCGAACGAACTTGGACCATCCCCAGAGAGAAGGTTAAGAAAGATCGCGCACACGCCGTACCGTTAACTACCACGGGGCAAACAACCCTTGCCTCGCTGCCCAAATTCAATCCCGAAGCATTTGTGTTCACGACGACGGGCGGCAAGTCTCCCAGCAGCAACTTCGCAAAGGTGAAGCGCGAGCTGGACCGGCTTTCGAAGACGGCCGGGTGGACAATCCATGACATCCGCCGCACCGTAAGAAGCAAATTGGCGGAACTGCGCATCCCACGCGAGGTCGCGCGAAAGGTGTTAAATCACGAAGACGGCAAAGTTGACCGCATCTACAACCGGCACGACTATGCGAAAGAAAAGCGGGAGGCGTTGGTTAAGTGGGAGAAGAGGCTTTTAACGATTGTCCGCTCCTGAGCGAACCCACCATTGGCATGCCCGGACTGGCGCAGGCGTCCGCTGAGATTGCCGCGCGGCATGGATTGCTGCCCAGCGCAGAGCTGGAGCTGCTAGTCGATCAGCTTTTTGGCCTGTCCTGCCGAGACCAAGATGAACGATATAATGATCCACGGCAAATGGCTTCACGACGCAGCGAAGGCTTTCGTCTCGCAAAACGAGTACAAGCGGAAGCGGCGCAAATGCTGGTCCACCTCGAAGAACTTCATCGCGCTTACAAAGACTTCCATGCGACGGTCCGCTTTAATCCTGCCTTGCTGGAGGAAATATTCGACGTGAGCGCTGGTTACCCCGACGAACTCTTTTTGCCAGCGCAACTGAACATTCTGCATACTGCATTTTACGACGAAACCGATTTGGCCCTAGCCTCTGAGCCTTCAGCACTTGAACAACCTTCCGCCGCAAACGCGATGCAGCCTTGTCCGCCATTTTTGTGGGAAAGCATCGACGCCCGGCTTCAGGCTTTGACGGGGTTACCAGTGAAAGCAGCGCTAGCGCGAGGCCCTGTCCCAAACCTCGTTCTACAAAAGGCAGTCGAACGCTGCCACCGCCACTGGGTGAATTGCGAAAGTCGTTCGTGGTCTATGTCATCGTTGAAGGCCAGGGAAGTTCGCGACGACAATGATGAAGCGACGTTAAAGGGTTCGTGTGAGAGATTCGTTGTCGATGTGCTGCGCGTGGCCGGATTTCATTTCAATCTGTCGGATTTGGCTAGCACTTGGGACGCGGTCGATAAGAAAGCACGAATTGACCGTACCAAGAAAGATGCACAGAAAGGAAAGAATCTCAGGGCATGAAGCAGTTTCAGACATCCATATCGCAAGTCAACTTTGCCATAAAACTAGAGTCGGTGCTGACGAACGGCGACCGATCCCATGGCACCGGATTTCGCGTATTCTATGGCGGCCGCCATTGGTTGTTCACTTGTCGTCATTTAATTGAATCGCAAGAGCTCAATTTTAGCGGCTGCAACGAAGCGGTTTCGTTGCAAAGCTTGAATCCCTTAGGAAGCCCAGTAG
>DATLHW010000263.1:0-3882 GCA_035539675.1 Burkholderiales bacterium
AAGCCGATGGGTTACGTGTCCGGTCAGGCAGAGGATGGCTACAAGCCTGCGTCGATATTGATCACGGCGCAAAGCCGCTGGAAAGATGACTTGTCTCCCGTCACCTTCCATCCACGGCAATTACGTGGATTGGCGCCGGCTGGACGATTGGATATCGATTCCGTGGGATTAATTATCTTCACCCAAGATGGTCGCATCGCCAAGCAGTTGATCGGCGAAGACTCACAAGTCGAGAAGGAATATCTCGTTCGTGTTTCCGGCAAGTTATCCGACGCGGATCTCAAACGCTTGAACCATGGTTTAAGTTTGGACGGCGTTGCGCTGAAACGCGCTCGTGTTTCATGGCAGAACACGGATCAATTACGGTTCGTATTAAAAGAAGGGAAAAAGCGGCAAATCCGTCGCATGTGCGATTTGGTCGGGTTGAAAGTGCTTGGCTTGAAGCGCGTCCGCATTGGCAAGGTCATGCTTGGCGATTTGCCTACGGGGGAATGGCGTTATCTCTCGGCGAATGAGCAATTCGCTTAGAGGCAGCCTGAAAAGTTACTGCGCGGGCCAATCTTCGGCTTCAGAACAATCCGCGAGTGCGTTTCCCAGCGAAAACCTGGTTTGCTCACTATATTGCAAACAGTGTTTTAGCCCGGAGATTTCATAAATTCGCGAGATGATCGCGCCGGATTTTGATTCGTAGGAGAATTTTGTGAAGGAGCGGCGTAGTTATTCATACGCCCGACTGAACAAAATTTTCCTACGGATCAAAAGACCAGCGAGGGCTCGTGCAATTTATGAAATATCCGGGTTAAACACCTGCTCGTACTTCCGTTACCAAATAAAAAGGGAATTCGCACATGCAACCGCCCTCGGGAAGTCAAACAACGATGCAAACCGATACGCAGGCGTCACCCTGCTCATTCAATAGGATCTATCCGAGGGAATTGGCTGAAGCGGAACGTGAACTCATCCAAACCAGACGTAACGATTTAGACTTACCCGATACCGCGTTACCCATCGGCGTCGCTCTATCTGGGGGCGGGATACGGAGCGCGACTTTTTGCCTGGGATTATTTCAAGCGCTCGCTCGGCATGACCTTCTAAAACGCGTCGATTACCTATCCACGGTATCAGGAGGAGGATATTTCGGCGGATTCTTCGGCAAGTTATTTCTCTCCGCCGGCCAAGCGAATACGCCCACAAGCGCCGCGCAGAAAGTACGGGACACGCTGGCGGACACGCAGTCATCTCCAATTGATTGGTTACGCGAGAATGGGCGCTACATTGCGCCTAAGGGTGGCGGAGACTACTTCTTCGCCGCAAGCACCTATCTGCGCAACTGGGCGGCCGTGCAATACGTTACGGGCGTTACCTTACTGACGATGTTTCTCCTCGCCAACGTACTGCGCGGTTGGGCGTGGAGTACGCCGTGGGGAACAAAATTAGAGACGTTGGTGGGTAACGCCATGTTGCCGCAGATTTGGCTAAGCCCTTGGGTTGTCTTCCCGGCCTTCGTCGCGGCCTTCGCCTTGATTCCGTTAGGCGCCGCCTATTGGCTGACGCAAAAATACCAACGCATGGGCGTTCGAAAATCGTTTCAAGGTCCTATCGAGTGGAACTATCCCGCGCTCGGTCTGCTTGTGGTGATACTCATGTGCGTCGCGGCCCAAACAGCGCCCCATTGGACGACGCTGTCCTGGGTCCCCCAGACTAAGATCGCGACCTACTTCTATGGCTATGTCACGATCGCAGGTCTAATCACCTTTGGGATTTATCTTGCGTCTAAGCTGCGGGCTCCATCTGATCGCACGGTAATTCCCACAGCGCGCAACCGGCTTTCTCGCGGGCTAAGCGTGACATTGCTGTTTTTTTTGATGCTGAGTCTATTCGGATTGGTCGATTCGTTAGGCCAGACCTTTTATGCGATCTCCACCTCCTCGCCTCAACCCATCATATTCACCGGATTCATAACAACTGCACTTGTACTGCTGGCTCGGCAATTCGCCAGTTTTTTATCCAAAGATCCCACGAAAGCAACCAAGCTCATTCGGATTCCTGCGAACTTGGTTTCTCTTATCGTCGGCCTTCTACTCGGATTGGTCGTCGCGACGTTTTGGGCAGGCATCGCTCATGCGATTTTATGGAAAGGAGAAACGCCTTCCGGCAATCCCGGGCAGAAATTGCTCGCATTCTATGCGTCGCCGAGTCCACAGGTTTCATTAAGCCCTGACAACTACATTGTCATCTCACAACCAAGCGTTACCACGCAACAAACAAGTGTCGCATCGCCAGCGCTTGAATTGGCATTCTCGTCCTTCCTGCTCGTTGCCGTAATCAGCTTGCTGACCGGCAAAACAATGAGCTTCCTCAACCTATCATCCATCCAGGAGTTCTATGCATCGCGTCTCTCACGCGCCTATCTTGGCGCCGCCAACCCACGTCGCACTGGCTTTGGCGGGCGCTCGGCAGTAGAGGAAATGCAAACTCGTGAGACGGTCAATGTGACCAAGGTCGTCCCGCAGGATGATGTGACGTTCAGCGACTATCACCCGGAAAAACATGGGGGACCGCTTCATCTGATCAACGTCACCATTAATGAAACCGTCGCCGGCGCATCCCAGCTTGAGCAACGCGATCGCAAAGGAATGGGCATGACCGTCGGTCCGTGCGGAATCAGCGCCGCGCGTTTGCATCATGCCCTTTGGTCAAAAAACGAAAACGAGAAGCAACACGAGATCCAGCCGATACTTCCAGAGTCCGATCAATTTGCTGTGTTCAATACAAAGCCAACCTATGTGGAATCGCTCAGCCTGGGACAATGGGTCGCCGTATCCGGCGCGGCATTCAGCACCGGGCTCGGCGCGCGCACAAACCTCGGCCTAAGCCTGCTGATGGGATTTAGCAACGTGCGAATTGGCTATTGGTGGGATAGCGGTATCTCACCCCGAGAACGGTGTCAGGATAAGCCCACGACCAGACAGGCGTTTAAGATTAGTGATTTGCTGGAGCCGCTGTTCGCAACGCAGGTCTATCTCTCCGATGAGTTTCTCGCTCGTTTTCATGGTCCCCACCGGCAACGCTGGTACCTTTCCGATGGCGGCCACTTTGAAAATACAGCCGCGCACGAGCTGATTCGACGCCGGCTGCCGTTCATCATCGTAAGCGACAACGGCTGCGATCAGGACTACTTGTTCGATGATCTCGCCAATATGATTCGCAAGGCGCGTATCGACTTCAATGCCGAAATTCGTTTTCTGAATGAGGATGAACTTAATGAAATGCTCGATCAAAACCTGCGCAAAATAATTGGTACGCCCGCAGAGTTGCAGCGACGAATTACGGAAGAGCGAAGTCCTGGCGGCAATAAGCGTCTAGAGGGAAAAGCTTACTCCTACTGCCATGCTTTACTGGCGCGGATTTATTACGATGGGAGTCCACAGGCAGGAAGTCTGATGCTCATAATCAAGCCAAGCCTTACTGGCGATGAACCACTGGACTTGCTGGAATATCACGCCAAGCATCCCGAGTTTCCGCAGGAAAGCACTCTCGATCAATTCTTCGATGAAGCGCAATGGGAAGGTTACCGCAAGCTAGGCAGCAATATTGGCGATAGCTTGTTTGCGGCTATTCCATCGCTGGACGATTGGGTTCAGCGATTTGTTGGGCTTCCGTCCAAACCGTAGCGCGCAATAAGGTTGAAAAACAGTCCATTAGACTTCTTTCGAAACCGTAGCGAGCGGCCCGAGATCAAGCCGAGAAGCGCAGGGTGTAGCAGGGGTTTCGGGGAGCATGCTCCCCGCCTGCGGAACGGTTTGCGCGTGCAAGCGCAAACGCGCCCTGCAAGGGTACGAATAGTACGTTGAGCATCGCAGGCTTGATATCGGGCTGCGC
>DATLHW010000264.1:0-26455 GCA_035539675.1 Burkholderiales bacterium
GCCTGCGTTGGCGTAACCTCCGTTACCTGAATATCCACACCATTAGGACCGGCGCCATTACCTATAACGAGGTTTACGACAATCCCACTGGCGCCGGTCCTAATGGTGTGGATATTCAGGTAACGGAGGTTACGCCAACGCAGGCGACGCCCGGCAGCACCAATTCAATTATTGCGACCACAGCGGATTCCTCTGCCCATGTCGGCGCGATTGTCGCCTTACGTCCTCAACTAATTTTATTCGATCACTTTCGTATTTCCCATGGTGGCTCGGGTGTGAATTGCCAAGCGGAAAACATTACCTTCACAGCGCATGACAGCGCTCATGCGATAACGACGTTTCCCTCCGGCGCCGTTATCAGCATCACGACATCTACTAGCCATGGCGACTGGACGTTGGTTAGCGGAGCGGGCGTTTTAAGTAACGCAGGCAATGGCGCTGCGACATACACCGCCGGGGCGGAGAGTTCGTTCGTGTTAGCTTTGAGGGATACGTTTTCGGAAACGGTGAACATCAATGCCAACGCGAGCGGCGTCACCGAGAGTTCAGGTGCGGCAGGCACGGAGCCTGCACCGGGAGCGGATCCCAATTTAACGTTCGCCGCTAGCGGTTTTCGCTTCGTAGACGTTTCAGGCAACGCCATCTCCACACAAGTGTCGAGCAAGCCATCGAGCTATGTGTTGCAGGCGATCAATAGCACGGGGTGTACGACGCCTGGCGTATGCACGGGCGTTTGCTCCGGGTTATTCGCATCCGGCTCTTCGGTAAACGTTCAACTGGCATCCGAATGCGTCAACCCATCCGCTTGCCAAGCGGGGCAGCAGGTCAACATCACGAACAACGCTATTAGCGGAAATATTCAGGCCAATAACAATGGCGCTGCGATTAGCTACACAACCCGCGCCTTGTTGTTTGGCGCTAACTCGCAAGCATCTTTCACAATGAGTTATCCCGATGCTGGACAAATTCGTTTGCATGCCCGTCATGCGCTGGACGCCAGTAATGCCGTTACCGGCGTTAGCAACTCGTTTGTGGTGCGACCCTTTGGCTTCCATATCAGTGTGCCGGGCAACCCCGCAGCGAACGATGCCAGTGGCGGTGTTTTCAAGAAATCTGGAGAAAATTTCTCAGCCACACTGAGGGCTGTCGTATGGCAGTCTGCGGACGACAGCAACAACGACGGGATACCCGATACAAACGCCAACCTTTCCGACAATGCAGCGACGCCCAACTTCAACCAGGAGAGTTCGCCTGCGACTGTTGTGCTGACCAGCACATTGTCGGCGCCATCGGGCGGCGCCAATGGAAGTTTGACCGGGGGAACTGGAATCACAGGCTTCTCCGGCGGCTCGAAGACAGCGACGCTGAGTTTCAGCGAGGTGGGCATAATTACGCTCAGCGCCGCATTGACTAACGCCAATTATTTGAACGGCGGAGAGAACGTGACTGGCGTAACCGGTAACGTCGGCCGATTCATTCCGGATCACTTCGCGCTTACTGGCAGTTCGCTAACCAATCGTAGCGACCTCGGCGCATGCGCCGATTTGTTCACGTACATGGATGAACCATTTCGTCTCGACTATACGTTGCGTGCGGAGAACGCGGCCAATGGACTTACGCAAAATTACACCGGCGCCTTCGCCAAGCTGACCCTGACCTCGGGCGCTTCGATGAATTATGGCGCTGCTAGCGGGACGACGAATCTGACAACCCGGTTAACGTCGGCGGGCGCAGCAAGCGGCAGCTGGTCCAACGGCGCTGGCGTTGTGGCGGCGCCATTCACCATTAGCCGAGCCGTGGCTCCCGATGGACCGTTCGCCACCGTTAATGTTGGCATTGCGCCAAACGATAGCGACAGCGTTCAACTGCTGCCCGCCGCGCTCGACATGGACGTGGATAACAACGCCGCTAACGACCATGCAAGGATCGGCGTCACGGCGGCGCGATTTGGGCGGTTACGGGTGCTCAACGCCTATGGCAGCGAGTTGCTCGATTTGCCAGTGCGCATGGATCTTCAATTTTGGAATGGATTTGGTTTCGCCAGCATGGGAGCGACGGATACTTGCACCACCTTCGCGGCAAACAATATCGCGTTGAGCTTCCCCGCCGCGGCGACTAATCGGCTGGCGGCCTGTGAAACGAGCGTGAGTTTGGCCGGCGGATTACCTGCCAATCTGAAGCTCACCAAGCCCGGCGCGGGGAACGACGGTTGGACGAATCTACGCGTGAACCTTGGTCCAGTCGCTTCCGGCAACACTTGCATCGGCGGCATTGCAAGCCCTGCCACGACAGCCACCAAAGCGTATCTTCGAGGAAACTGGGGCGTTGCTACCTATGATCAGGACCCAACGGCCCTGATACGCTTTGGGGTTTATCGAAGCGGAGATGGGTTTATCTATTTTCGCGAGAATTACTGAGATGTGAGGACATCCACGGATTCAAGCAACGCGAGCGTGCGGGATTTCAAAGAAAAGGCGACCTCAATCGCATCGATTGGTTTTTCTGGATAGCGGCCTGTATCCAGCACGACTCGCCACTTTCCATTTGGTAACGAAAACGACCAGTCGCTCGCTTCCGCATTCATTACCACGAGAATATCCAGCGTTCCGGGCTTACGCGCGGGAAGAAACATTCCAAGCACGCGCTCGCTCGATTCCTCCCACCGTTCGCGAGTCATTTCCACGCCATCCGGGCTTAGCCATGTGATGTCCTTACCGCCTGATGCTTCGGGATCCGTGCGTAACCAATGTGTGGCCCGAAGCTGCGGGTAATGGTTGCGCAAGGCAATCATTTCCGCGACGAAAGCGATGAGAGATTCATCAGCTTCGTCCCAAGGTAACCAGCTTGCGCTGTTGTCCTGACAATAGGCGTTATTGTTGCCCAGTTGCGTATGGCTTAGTTCGTCCCCGGCCAGGAGCATGGGTATGCCCTGGGAGATGAACAGCGTCGCGAGCAGAGTGCGTTTCAGACGGGTGCGCAACGCATTGATGGCGAGTAGTTTCGTGGGGCCTTCGGTTCCGCAGTTCCAGCTTTTGTTATCCGAGCTGCCGTCCCGGTCATCCTCGCCGTTGGCCTTGTTGTGCTTGGCGTTGTAACTAAGCAAGTCGTGCAGCGTAAAGCCGTCATGAGCAGTGATGTAATTGACGGATGCTTGCGGTTGTCGGCCTGCATGTTTAAACAAATCGCTGGAGCCGGTAATTCGTGCGGCGAATTCGCCCAAATAGCCCGTTTGTCTTACCCAGAAGGCGCGGGAGGCGTCGCGGAAACGATCATTCCACTCCGACCAGCCTGGAGGAAAACGGCCCAACTGATAACCGTCAATCCCGATATCCCACGGTTCCGCGATGAGTTTTACTCGGGAGAGAATTGGGTCTTGACGCAGACAATCGAGGAAGCCGCAGTGAGCTTCATAGCCGGTTTTTCCTCGCGCCAGCGTCACGGCGAGATCGAAACGAAAGCCGTCCACGCGCATTTCGGTCACCCAATAGCGTAATGAATCCATGACCCATTGCAAGACTCGCGGATGTTGCAGATTCACGCTGTTGCCGGTGCCGGTGAAATTTTCGTAGAAGCGTGGATGGCCGGTGCGCAGATGGTAGTAGGTCGTATTGTCCAGACCACGCAATGAGAGCGTCGGCCCGGTGTGATCGCTTTCGGCGGTATGGTTGTACACCACGTCCAGAATGACTTCGATTCCCGCCGCGTGCAGGCGCTTCACCATGAATTTGAATTCGAGCACCGGGTCTTCATTGGCGAAACGACGATCGGGGACGAAGAAGCCTATTGTGTTGTAACCCCAGTAGTTGGTAAGGCCTCTTTCAACGAGGCGCTGCTCGGGGATCGACTGATGCACCGGCAATAGCGATACGGCCGTTACGCCGAGGCGTTTCAAGTGAGCGATGGCGGCATCGGATGCAACGCCGGCGTACGTGCCGCGCAACGCTTCTGGCACGCCGGGATGACGCATGGTGAATCCCTTGACGTGCGTTTCATAAAGCACTGAGTCCGCGAGCGGCGTCGCTGGCGGCTGATCGTCGCCCCAATCGAAAGCGTCATGGAATACGACTGCCTTATAGGTCTCCCGTGCATTGTCTTGCTTGTTGAGCAATTCGGGCTGCTCCGCAGCGTTGGGCTCAAAACCGAAGTGAGCTGGCGACCAATGAAAGAGCCCAGCGAGCTGCTTTGCATAGGGGTCGATCAACAGCTTGTGTGGATTGAAACGATGACCACGATCCGGATCGTTCGGACCGAAGGCCCGGTAACCATACACGAGACCGGGTTGACCACCGGGCAGGTAACCATGCCAGATCTGGTCTGTGTATTCAGGTAGAGAAATGCGAGCGAGTTCCTTGCGTCCGGTCTCATCGAAAATGCATAGCTGAATTTGTTCGGCGTGAGCGGAGAACACGGCGAAGTTAATACCGTGTCCATCGAAGGTTGCGCCCAATGGCCAAGGACAACCGGAATCCAGAAAACTAATGGAAAGGATATTTTGCGTCATTCATTAATCTTTGCAAAAGTTATCGCGTTGTTGTTTGCATGACGTCGTCGCCATAGTGTCAGTATGCCGCGTAGTCATGTCTAGCCGGACAGCTCGCAAAACGCATACGCGGGTATGCCCAATCGCCATTTCCGGGATGATGAAGCTTAAGCGAGTGGGAGTGGATCTGGCAAAAGCGGAGTTTCAAATGCACGGGGTGGATGGCCGCGAGCAAGTGTGCGCGATACATCGGCCACTTGATTTTGTTGTCAAACCAGCCGTGTGCTACCTTCTTTATCGCGTTTCATGTCATGCCTTGAATCCGCCAAAAAATTAATAAGGAGGAAGAAATGTCACCATTAGATGGCTTACCGCAGAAGAAACAGTGGGAAGTTGCATTGACGGAATTAGAGGCGGCGACGGTTCAGGCAGGGCAACACGATTTAGATACGCGGCCCCCCCGTCTAGGGATAAATACAATCAATTTTCAGTACCGGAAATTAGAAAAAGAAATAAACGATCTACACAATCAAATAAAAGAATTAGATGCTTCTGATGGACAAGAAACTCATCACGAAGATCCCAAAGAGGAGAGGAAGAAGAAGCAAGACGAAAGTGAAAAGTTGTTAAAGGAATTAATAGAAAAAACAGTAGCAGTCATGCAGGGCTATGATCCCGTCATAAATAATTTGCTGGAGAAGATTGGCTGGGTTGAAAACCTTGGGGTAGATAAAATACCTGCAGCGGAAAGGAAAAACTTCATCTCCAATATTGCAAGCAAGCGCGCGCCGGCAAAGGAGGCGGCAATGGAATGTCTAGGCAAATTAAAGAAATCAACTGCAGTCCTGGACAAACTGCTCCAAAGCGCACGAAACAACCTTAATCACCGATTTGAGATAACCCGAGCGGACGAAGAGTTAGACAGCATGCTCGAAAGGTTTCAACAACTTCAAATCATTAAGAGTCAAGCGGACAGTGGTGAGCCTGTGGCAAGCCAATCTACTGAGGTGACACAAGCTGATTTGCAAACAGTTGGTAAAGATTTCAAAAACGCACAACGTAAATTTGCTGCAGCTTATGAAAGAGCAGCCACTGAAACGTATTTTTCACGAAACCAAACAGCGCTCAGTCCATTAATATTTGGCGCTCCTAAAGAAACAGATGAAGAGCGTCAACTGAAGTTAGTCGGATTGAGCGTGAGAACGGAGAGGGCCATTAGTATTCGAGAGAACAACTTGGATGATCTACTCAGACTATTAAGCAAGGCCCCGAACCGTTTCGATGCTTTGGATGGAATGGCGTTGGACTTGAATACGATTGCGAGGTATCAGAATCACCGTATTGCAGTGGGCGTGCCCCCCGCTAAAAAAACGATTCTTACACAGGATAGAGAGCATTACGAACACGTTTCTGTGACATACCAAATTAAATCGCTGAACGCCAAGGTGGGCGCGCTTCCGGAAGGCGATGGCGATAATGCAGAGATTAGAGATCTCTTGCGAGGCATGAGCGAACACATCGATCAAGCTTTGCCTAAGCTGGCGGATTGCTTTGGGGAATTCAGCGCTGATATCGAAAGCGCAAAGGACAGACGTGCGAATATTCCTCCGGCGCATCGACAGTTGATTTATCGAACGCTTGAATCACTCTATACCGGCATCGCCGGGCAATGTGAAAGTGTTATTGCGAAAGAAAAAGATGAAGGACTCAGGCAGTTTTTTGGACAAATGATGTATGACGCCAATAATTTGGCGGTTCGCTTGGAAGCGTGCAATAAGGGGTTAGGAGATGTAGGGCCGATTACAGATGAGGAGCGTGCGGAAATCCTGGAGCAGTATGGGTTAAGCGAATTTCATGTTCAACCAAAAATTTCTCCACATGATGAGTGGCTGGAAGGAACTGCTGCAATAGGAACTTCTAAGACTGGTGAACAACTTCAACCGAAGGTCTTAAAACGGAGAGCAACGGGGAGAGAGCGTTCCGAAGTATCCGACGTTTCGCAACAAACCGCTTCGCCCGACAAAGCGGAGGGAAAAAAAGCAGTTATTGAGGAGTCCGAAAAGATAAAAGCAGACGTTGCCTCGTTAGTGCGGTTAGAGCAGAAATTACATAAAGACGACGCAACGCTGGATAGGGATATAGATAACTTGTTACGCATGGAACAAACTGACAGACGAAATTACGACCTGGGACTATTGGCGTTTCATACGAACAAGCCGGCGAAATTGGCGGAATCGCTCGCGACGCAATGCAACGTCTTGGCAAAAAAATGTTGGGATTTAGTGGACGATGGCGTGGATATCAAGACCAATATAGAGAAGGCTCGGAATTACACGAAGGATGCGCAAGAGTATAGAAATAGCGCCGCTAATTGCCGAGCGGTTGGCGAATATTGGTGTTGGCAGAAGACACAAGAACTAATCCGTGATGGAGCCAACCAAGATATATTAGATTCTTGTACAAATGACGAAGTTGAAATAAACGGCGCTTTCGAGAGGAAGGAACATGCAGAGCCGGTCCGTGAAGAGGGGGGCGTGATTATCTACGAGCACGTCATTAAGATCCCGCTTCGGTTCGCTAGCGGAGCGGAATACCCAGAGCATCTGCATATAGAAGCGCCTCACCCCATACGCGACATTACTGTCGGCGAGCTTATGAACGAGCAAAAAGGGGCGAAGATAATTTGCAGTGTATGTAAAACAACGGCGGATGAGGATCTAGGCCTCGAATACGATGTCCATCGAAAGACAAGTCTTGACGTCGAAAGAGTAAGAGCTCGAATACAAAGGTTCCAGCAGATAAAAGCGCTTGGTCCTCTTGAAAAGAGAAAACAAAAAGAAGCGCCGGAGAATGTGGCGGTGTCCGACAAAAAGGCCAAAGGGAAAAAACAGGGGCGGTAATAAAACGTTAAGAGAAGCTGGTCAGCGCCTTCTTCTCGCTTTCAATAAGGTGGCCACGCATTTGCGTGGCCACAATTGATTTGATTATTGCCGCCGTTTAAATCCAAACGCTCGCTGCCGGCGTCGCCGTCGCGAGCGCCGAATTTTCTGTGCTCAACTCCCGCCGCCTCATAATATGCTCCACTCCAAATACAGCGTAGCCAATGGAGGCAAGATCAAACTTAACGAGTAGGGACGTCCGTGCGTCGGCGTATGTTCGGACTGCAATACCCCGCCTTCGTTTCCCACGTTCCCCCCGCCATAAAACATGGAATCCGTATTGAGAATCTCCCGGTAGCGTCCTGGCATAGGTACGCCGATGCGATAGCCGTGGCGCGGCACGGGCGTGAAGTTTGTGATGGCGAGAATGAAGCGATTATCGTCGTTTCCTTTGCGAAGAAACGAGATCACGCTTTGCTCGCGATCATTGTGATCGATCCATTCGAAACCTCGCGATTCGAAATCGATCTCGTGCAATGCGGGGCAGCTACGGTAAATGTTATTGAGGTCGCGGATCAGCGTTTGCACCCCGCGATGCATTTCATCGCGAAGCAAATGCCAGTCCAGGCTCTGGTCGTGATTCCACTCGCGTTCCTGGGCGAATTCCCCTCCCATGAAGAGCAGTTTTTTCCCGGGATGCGCATACATGAACGCAAAGTAGGCGCGTAAATTCGCAAAGCGTTGCCAACGATCGCCGGGCATGCGGCCCAGCAGCGAGCCTTTGCCGTGCACGACTTCATCATGCGAGAGCGGCAGGATGAAGTTCTCGTTGAACGCATAAACCATGCTGAAGGTGATTTCATCGTGATGATGGCGACGATGCAGCGGATCGCGTTTCATGTAGTTCAACGTATCGTGCATCCACCCCATGTTCCATTTGTAATGGAAGCCAAGACCACCCATCGAGGGAGGACGCGACACCATGGGCCATGCGGTCGATTCCTCGGCCGCCATCACCGCTTCCGGTCGTTCTTGGCCAATGATCTCGTTCATTCGTTGTAAAAACGCGATGGCTTCCAGATTTTCGCGGCCGCCGTGATAGTTCGGCACCCACTCGTGCGGCTCGCGGCTGTAATCGCGATAGAGCATCGAGGCGACCGCATCGACGCGTAATCCATCGACGCCGTAACGCTCGATCCAGTACAACGCATTGCCGATGAGAAAGTTTCTTACTTCGTTGCGGCTATAGTTGTAGATAAGGGTGTTCCAGTCCTTATGGAACCCTTCGCGCGGATCGGCGTATTCGTACAGGTGCGTACCGTCGAACTTCGCCAGTCCATGTGGATCATTGGGAAAATGACCGGGCACCCAATCGATTAACACGCCGATGTCTTCCGCATGGCAGCGACTGATGAATCGGCGAAAGTCCTCGGGTGAGCCGAATCGCGATGTTGGCGCATAAAGACCGACCGGCTGATACCCCCATGAGCCGTCGAAGGGATGTTCCGAAATCGGCAGCAACTCCAAATGGGTGAATCCCATTTCCTTGACGTAGGGAATCAGGGTTTCCTCCAACTCGCGCCATGTGAGGAAACGGTTGTTCTCCTCTGCCTTTCGTCGCCATGAACCCAGATGAACTTCGTAGATCGAGACCGGTGCGGAAAGCCCGTTCGCCGCCTTGCGCGCTTCCTTGCTCGGAACGCCTTGCGGCAGCGGAGAGACGATGGACGCGGTCGCTGGGCGCATTTCGCCGGCGAAGGCATAGGGGTCGGCGTGCAGCGGCTGTAACTGACCGTCGGCTCCTTTGATCTCGAATTTGTATTTGACGCCAAGTCCGACACCCGGCAGGAAAATTTCCCACACGCCGCACTCGCGTCGTAACCGCATGGGGTGGCGACGACCATCCCATTGATTGAATTCACCGACAATCGAGACGCGTCTCGCATTAGGCGCCCACACGGCGAAGCTGGTTCCTTGCGCGCCTTCGATTTCACGCAAATGCGCGCCCAGCTTTTCATACGGACGGTAATGCGTGCCTTCGGCGAGCAACCAGACGTCCATCTCGCCTAGGACCGGCGGAAATCGATAGGGATCTTCCAGTTCGATATCCTGAGCATTCCATGTCGCGCGCAGCCGATAAGGGAAACGCTTGCGTCGCCGCGGAATGGAGCCCTGAAAAAATCCCGAGTCGTCAATGTTCGCCAGCTCCGAGACTTTTTTGCCTGAATTCGCATCGATTACGGCGACGCGGCTGGCGCCGGGCTGGAAGGTTCGAACCTCCAGTACGCCCTGGGCATTCTCGTGCATGCCGAGAATGGCGAATGGGTCGGAATGATTTCCGGACGTTATCGCCCGAATGTCTTCTGTGCTTAACATGATTTCTTCGGCGCTCTGCATGACCAATTTTAATGGGGGTAGAGATATACAAACATTAGACGGATTCCCCTCCTACGGCAAACTGGGCATTGCGCCCTGCAAGGGTGAGGATGGGAACATGGTGAACTATAGCAATGGCGTGCAACAACGCACGATGAAAACGAGCCCTAAGGCAAAGTTTCGAGCAAGCCGTAGGCGCAGCGACCCAAAAGACGCGACTTAATGGCATTAGATGCACGAAGACGTAGGCAGTAACTTTTCAGACCGCTTCTAAGGTATTTCGAAGTCCTTCCTCAGACATTTAGCGTATCGCGGGTATGGTTCGGCGAATTTGGATGCCTTAAAGTAGAAAAAGGCGGCTTGTGACGAATGCCTATAACTCTTTGCGTCATGTGTTCTGATCAGGCGCACGAGTTTCATTGCTCATTTTGTCGATCGGCAACGTTACTAATAATGCATGACGAGGTGTTTCCCATTCATGTGAAATAGGAAAAGACCATGAACGCTAAACTGGAGGCGCAGACTGAAAGAAAGTGCCTTGGCAGGTTGCTTCTCGTGGAGGATGAACGAGTAGTCGCCCGCGATATTGAGGCCACGTTGGAGGAACTGGGTTACTCGATTGTGGCCAATGTCGATTCTGGCGAAGACGCAATCGAGCAAGCGGTCAAGCTGCAACCGGACCTGCTGCTGATGGACATTCGCTTAAGCGGCAAGATCGACGGAATAGAAGCCGCCACGGAGATCAATAAAAATTACGATTGCCCCGTCATTTATCTCTCCGCCTATTCGGACGAGCAGACCCTGGTGCGTGCAAAATCCACTCAGCCCTTCGGCTATCTGGTGAAGCCCTTCAAATCGCCGGAGCTCCGTTGCGCAATTGAAATCGCGCTGCATAAGCATGCCATGGAGGTGAGGCTTCGTGAGCAGAAGCAGTGGCTTACCTCAATGCTTCGGTCTGTCGCCGATGGCGTAGTCGCCACGGATGCCGACCAAAAGATCACATTTTTGAACCCGGTTGCCGAGAAGTTAACGGGATGGTCGGAAGACGGCGCCTTGGGGCGGGGCGTTGTTGATGTTTTGACTATTGTCGAAAGAGAAAATGGCCAATTGCCCGAGGCGGCTTATGAGCAAATGGCGTCGCTATCCAAAAGCAAAGCGTTGCTTATCGGGCGATCTGGAAAGACTATTCCGATCGAGCACGCCGCGGCCCCCGTCATGGACCCGAAAGGCGGCGTCCTTGGTCAGGTGACAACGTTTAGGGACATAACTGAACAGCGAAAAAGCGAAGAGGCGATCCGACGCCTTAACGCGGAACTGGAGAAGCGAGTGGCGGAGCGCACCGCTCAACTCACCTCGGCGAACAAAGAGCTTGAGGCGTTTAGTTACTCCGTAGCGCATGATCTTCGTGGACCATTGCGATCAATTGTCGGTTTCGGCCAGCTGCTCATCAATGAAAGCAGCAATCTTGATGGCGCAGTGCTCGATAAGCTTCAGAGAATAAAATCAGCAACGCAACGAATGTCTCGTCTGATTGACGACCTTCTCCGGCTCAGTGGTATCGGACGTAGGGATTTCCATCGGCAAAGGATCGACCTTTCAAGGATTGTCGGCGAAGTCGTGTCGGGTTTGCGCATCGCGTACAACGACCACCCGGTCGAATTTCTGCTTCATAACATCGTGTTCGTTGAAGGCGATTCACGACTTCTCCGCATTGCTGTCGAAAATTTGCTTGGGAACGCATGGAAGTTCACGACAAAAACGGCGACGCCTCGCGTTGAATTCGGCTCCGTGCAGATGGATGGCGCACAAGTCTGCTTTATTCGAGACAATGGTGTGGGATTCAATATGGAGCATGCGGGGAAACTTTTTGCGCCCTTTCAGCGATTACATTCGATGGAGGCATTTGAGGGCACCGGTATTGGTCTGGCGATTGTTCAACGCATTATCGACCGTCATGGTGGCCGGATCTGGGTGGAATCCACGGTGGGCGAGGGCACGGTTCTTTATTTTGTCGTCTAATTTTATTTTCAAATTAACCGGGCCCCTTGTCAGCGTCGCTTGCAGTGCTAGTTGTACTGCAAGCGACGCTTTCGCGTTCACGATTAATTTGGAAATGGAATAACCGGTTATGACGCTAGACAATTCGTCCCGGAATACCGTCGATGTACCCACCTCATTGAACGCCGCGCACGAAGGCCCCTTTCGCGCGCTTGTCGAAAGCGTTCGCGACTACGCAATGTTTACCCTTGATTGTGAGGGAAACGTGTCGAGTTGGAACGCCGACGCCGAACGCTTCAAGGGTTATCAGGCCCACGAAATTGTCGGTCGACATTTTTCTTGTTTTTATCCAGCCGAGGACGTGCAAGCAAGCAAACCGCAGCACGAACTTTCGATGGCGGAGCGGAACGGACAATACGCGGACGAGGGTTGGCGTGTTCGTAAGGATGGCGTTCAATTTTGGGCCAGCGTCATCATAACCGCCCTCCGCGATGCCCAAGGGAATCTTATCGGATTCGGAAAGATCACACGCGTTAGGTCCGAGCGCGTGCACGCCACGGAGCAGTTCCGGTTGGCTATTGAGGCGGCGCCGACAGGAATGATCATGGTGGACCGTCAAGGACGCATTGTGCTCGTTAACGTTCAGACGGAGCGCTTGTTTGGATACAGCCGCAATGAATTGATCGGCCAGCCAGTCGAGATGCTGGTTCCCGAACGGTTTCGCGCCCGACATCCCACCTTTCGCATCGGCTTTTTTCATGCGCCTCATGCTCGACCGATGGGGGCAGGGCGCGATCTCTATGGCTTGCGTAAGGATGGGACAGAAGCGCCCATCGAGATCGGGCTTAATCCAGTTAGTACGCCGGATGGCGATTTTGTTCTTAGCTCCATCGTGGATATTACCGAACGCGTTCGCGCCACTGAGCAGTTTCGATTAGCCATCGAGGCGGCGCCGACAGGGATGATCATGGTGGATCGACAAGGGTACATTGTCATGGTCAACGTTCAGACGGAGAAACTTTTTGGATATGACCGTGAGGAACTTGTGGGCAAGCCTGTCGAAATGCTGGTCCCGCAACGCTTTCGAGAACGGCATCCCGGCTTTCGATCCGGTTTTTTTAATTCGCCTCATACCCGCCCTATGGGCGCGGGGCGGGATCTGTTCGGTTTGCGCAAGGACTTGACGGAAGTTCCTATCGAAATCGGCCTTAATCCATTGCAAACCTCCGATGGGGATTTCGTTCTCAGCTCCATTGTCGATATCACGGAGCGCAAACGTGCGGAACGCGAGCGGGAAGTTCTACTCCAGGAGATTCATCATCGGGTGAAGAACAATCTCCAGGTGATATCGAGCCTGATCAATATGCAATTGCGGCAAATGCGGCAGATCAGGGAGCCCAACAATAAAGAGGCGCTTGAGGAATGTCAGGCTCGCGTGCAAGCGATCGCGCTGATTCACGAGATGCTGTATCGGTCCAAGGATTACCTGAGTGTGCCGTTCTCGGAATATGTCCGACGCTTGGCGGGTGGCGTATTCAACGCGGCGGGCGTCGGGCAGAACGCTATTTCCCTGGAGCTTGAACTCGAGAATATCGCGTTGCACGTCGATAAGGCCATACCTTGCGGCTTGATCCTTAACGAACTCATCAGCAACTCCCTTAAACACGCCTTTCCGAATAATCGGCAAGGCGTCATTCGCGTGGCCCTTCGAACATTAAGCGATGGTAGGTTGTGTCTTGAGGTGAAGGATAACGGCATCGGGATACCTGCGAATCTGGACGTTTTGAAATCCAAGTCGCTTGGTATGCAGTTGGTATGCGATCTTGCCGCGCAGTTCAAAGCGGCGCTCGAAGTCATTGGGCAGGACGGCGCCTTGTTCAGATTGACGTTCTCAGCAGAATAGATCGGATATCGACGCCATTTCTCGGCCTGACCTCCGGCCCATATGCCGCCTATTGGGGTAGGCTCTTAGCACAAACGAGAAGCCGCAAAGGAATCGCTTAAGTGGGTTGGCTGTCCGTTGCTTCCCAGACCTCAATTATTTTTTTGAATTCAGCGCGCCCTCGGTAGAATCAAAAAAGACTCCATCATGCGGCGCGAGAATCTATTACCGCTACGGAGATTTATACGACCTGTTCAGGAGAATAAATAATGGCCAATATGAACGACGGTAGTGAAATCACGAGCGAAGGAGCAACAGAGGCGCCGGAACCGTGGCGGGAGGATCTGGAGCGTCTAAGGCAGGCGTTCAGGGATTTTTTACAACCGTCCGCCAATATGAAGCGAGCCAAAGACCAACTATCTTCTCTTTCAGCTCTATATCACGGTCTTGCGATTGACCGTGAGCTTTTGGTTCGTCCAACAAATGATGCGTTGAAGACCACTAGTGCGTTAGATTCCCATGCTACGGCAGCTCAGGGGGCGTTAAATATCAAGAACGCGCCCGACAATGTTCAACAGGTGCTCAGGAAATCGATCAAGCTGGAAGAAGCAGGAAAAATCATATTAAAGAAATCCGACCTCCATTCGGTCTTGCAGAAGCGTGCAACGCGTTTGCTTCAGGAAACGGGAGCCGATCCCGAAAACGATCCACTCCTCAACGAGTTTCATAAGGCCAATCGCAATATCCAGGAATTTCTCGAACAGGAGAGGCGTGAGCGCGGGAGAAAGGCCGCGGAGGGCCTTGCCCGTGCAAGTCGTGAATCCGCCGCAAGCGAGAACGTAACCACGACTCATGTAGAGGAAAAAGGCGAAGTCGAGAAAAGCTATGAAAGATACGAGGAGGAAGGCGTTGAGTTGCAGGAAATGTCTAAGCCACTTCAGGTTATCGTAAATTGGTTATTGAAGAACGAGGAAGATAGGCGAGAGATCGAACGGATTCAATATGAACGGGTAGGAATGCGCTCACTCACCAACCGTGAAATCGTTGAACGTATTCGCTCGTTACCATTAGATGTCACGCGGGCGACAATCCGGGTTGAAGAGCAATACACATCGGCGTTCTCGCCTGACACTCTCCATGCGTTCGATGCCGCTGAAAGAATGGAGATCAAGGAGCGGCGAAAACAGCTGTCCCGTATGAACAACGCCCAAGGCCGTATTATGAGAGCGCTTAACCTGGATGGCGTCGAGCGGAAGTCGCAATACCGCGCGCTTTACGAGGCGGTGAGCGGTGTTGTACGTTGGCTTTCGCCTGATCATCCGCTGAACTCCGAGTTTGGTAGTTTCCTTGCAAAAAACACATACCGAGAGCTGCCCCAAGCGGATGCCCCCCGATTGGAGGCGGCCAAATCCGCGCTTCACGAAGAATTCGATAGGGTGGACGTCTTTCTGCAAGAGCCGTTGCATCAAAGCCGGATACTACAGTTCCAAGAAGAAATGCAGGCGTTTGAAAATGAGCGCGCAGGCCCCCTCCCTTCCGTTGCTTCCATTTATGAGACGTATAGAGAAACGGAGAAGCAGTATAAGCAGGGGTATCAAGTTTGTAGAAACGCCGACGGAATTCCTATCGAAGATTCGCGCAGTCCCGACGGAACCGAGCATAAAGGCCTGATGAGCAAAGCCGGTGAGGCGTTGGCCGCAGAACTTGATCGACGGATTCAAGAGGAGCGGAATCTTAAAGTATTAAGTGAGAGCGACGTCAGTTGGCGAACCCATTGGGGAGAAACTCACAGTCGAAAGACAGCGAAAATGAGAGGGAAAGTAAGCGCTGCCCACAGGCGTCAAATTGGCCCTCAGTTGAGCCAACAGAGAAAACTGGAGTTGCAGAAAGAGGAGGAAGATAAAGCCAGGAAAAAAGCGGAGATTCTTTTCACTAGCGCTAATCCGGAGGGGAAAACGAAGGAGGATTTTATCCATGGCTATATCGGCAAAAATGCAAAAGCGATTGAAGACAGCGTTAATCGAAGAATGGTGTCAATCGAAGAGCGGAAAAAACTTCAAGAGGCCATGGAAAGGAAGTTGATGGAATCGCCGTATTTTCTTGCGGAGGTGAATATGACGGTGCATTTGGAAGCCGAACGGGAGTTAAAGAACGCAGCTCGATGGAAATCGCCCGGCATAGACTTTCCAATGTTCCACAAAGGCTATACGGAGATTTCGGTAAAGTCGGTTAATTTAGCGAAAACCATCGTTACCGCATCATTGCAAAAGATTTTGAGCTCTATGGAGCAATTTAAAGTTCAAATCGGCAGTTTGGAAAAACTGGACCAATCGCGTGAAGGCGTTTCTTCAAACGAAAACTTCCCGACGATGTCTAAGCTGGATAAGGAGCAAACCGAGGTCCAGGCGTTAAAGGACAACCTGGACTGGGACGCTGGAGACATGACGGCTCGGCTTAAGCTGGCGAAATTGGTGGGTAGACACGAGAACATACGAGCTGAGTGGGAGAAAGCGATTGAAGACCGTATGCAAAAGGAACGAAGCGCTATCCGCTCAGGGGCGGAGTCCCTGCTCGATAGCCTGACCCGGCAGTCGTCTTTGCTCGCTGCCGTCATCTTCCCCACCAAGAATCAGAAGGCGCTTTCCGATCGCATTTCAGCTCTCCGTGATTCTTCGGTTGCTCTGCTGCAATCATCAAACGAAGTTTCCGCCGAGGCGCTGGAGAAAACATGCGCAGAGTTGATCCGTTGCTCGAATGCGCTTCCCGACGTGCAAAGGTCCGTTCAGCAAGTCGTCATCGAGGATCTGCTAGAGCGCTTAAATAGGTCGATGAAAAGAGCGCCCGTTCTCGATCAGGGTCTGCAAGACGACGCGGAGAAACTCAAGGTCTTGCTCAGCGACCAATCCGAAAGCCTCAAAGAGGAGGGGCGATCGAAAAAAAGTTCGAGCACCCGCGAAAGCAGTGAACAGAGCGCGCCTATAGAGAGCGGATCGGGAATAGTTCAAACGGCGACGCCCGTCCCAGCCGGAAGCGATCGGGAAGAAGCAGGGTCCCAAGCGGAGAAGTTACCGGAGGTATTGATCCGTGAGCGGGAGGAAGCTGGCGTTGCGCCCCGCATGGCCGAGATAGAACTGGCGGCGCATCAAACGCTTCTGGAGGCGCAGCTGGTTGAGGCGGACAGCGAAAAATTTCAGCTGTTGAGAGAGGCCGGGGAAGGGGTTATCGAATGCAAAAATTTTTGGGACCTCCACAAGGAAATAACGGCTGCGCTAGGAGAGGTGCGCAGACTTAAAGACGGTCGCCAGGATGACACGTTCATAACGGCGGCGAATGAATGGCTGAGGAAGCAATCGCCCCGTAGCGCCGTCAATCGCCGTTTGATGGAAATCAATCGCTTGCACGCTGAGCAGGAAGTGTTAAGGCGGCAACTGTTTTTGGCTTCCGAAGCGATGCGTAAAACTTTAAGCCGTGAATCGCCTGATGCGCCGCTGTTCAAAGAAATGCAAACGCACGTTACCCGGATTGAGGAGCAAATAACCGCTTTACGGGAACTTCCTACCCAAGCGATGAAAGCGATTGCTTGGCGAGGCGACAATCCGCAGGAAGAGGCGCGCAGCCAGTGGAATGCGGATAAGTGCTGGTCTGTCGACGGAGTCCTTACCACCTATTACGCGTTGGAAATGCGAAGGCGATATGCGAACGAAGTGGAGGGGCAATTGAGTACCGTGCGGACTATGACGCAAACATTGGAGAAGCATCTTGTTGCGTCATTGACTGAGAACGAGCGCTCTTTGCATTCAAATGTAGAAGGCTTGCGCTCAGCGCTTGAGCAATACAGTGCTCATTTGAAGAAAACAGTAACGACTCCGGCGGAAAACGCTGCGGAAGATATACAGGTTTTTGAAGAGGCGTTGAATATCTATCGACATACTTTTATGCCCATGGATTTACGAGACCTCGCCAAGCAAGCCCAAAAGCAAAGCCTTACGTTTCAACGATTGAACGAAGACGCTCAAAAGCAATTGGCGTTCGTCCGGGACGCCATCAAATCCGACCAAACGAAAATCGACGATATGCACATACAGTGGCAGGATCTTCCCCGGCTGGCGGACGCGGAGTCTCGTCATCAGGCGAAGCAGAAACTACTAAATGAATATGATTACCAAGGCCCCCAGATTCGTGCGGGGCTGGAAGACAGACAATCGCAATTGACCTTGTTGGTAATGGCGGACCAAGCCGCAATAGGCAGACCTCAAATATTGCAAGACGCGTCGAGGAATCTCCAATGGGAGGAAAAGGTAAAAGCGAATCTTCGGGAAGTCGAAGACCAAATAAAAGCGTTTGACGCATTGCCCGAAGAGATTCGGCCGCTGGCGCCGCGAGAGCAAAGGCGGCAACTCCAAGAGTTACAGCAATCGTTGCGGGCGTTGCGGCCGCAAGCGCAAAGTAATCAATGGCAGTCGCCGGCATTGGAGCTTTGCAGCGCAGTCGAAGAAGCGCAGAAACAGGTGCAGGATCGAAGAGAACTGCTCGACGAACTGATCGGCGGCGCCCCGTCTCCGTTGCCGGCGGAGGGCAGAATTGATGTGCTTTTGCTGTCGAATGAAACCGAGCGCGTCATTTTGAAACGGGTGGGTTCCGACAAAGCGCGCGAAGGCTCTGCTGAAATTTATGTCGTCACACAGAGGGAGTTGCATGAAAGGGCCGGCCTCACGTCAGCCCAATGCGCCAACAAGCTCGGCCAAACGCTGACGATCAACTTGCGTTCTCAGTCGCATGAGGCGTCACGAGCCGGCAGCCCAGCGCTAGGTCGTAGTAGCTCATTAAAGAAGAATTCCCGCTAATCCGTCCAAGAACCAGTTCGATTGAGCCGCCATGCCGTAGGAGCAAGCTTGCTCCTACGCTGGTTCTGCCAGCTTTTGCACCACATCGCTTACGCAACCCATAGAGCGCTCGTCCCCCCCGTCGTCTCCAGCCTTAGAAGATATCGACAAAACGTAGCGAGCGGGCCATGGCTGGGGCGAGGAGCGGAGGTGTAAGGCCAGTGCATTGAGCACCATAGCCCAACCACGGCTCGCGCAGTCGTTTTGTCGATAGCTTCTAAGCGTCGCAGGTCCAAGATTGGCTCCGTAAACCAGACTCTAAACCGCCCTCAAAGTTTCATCGCCGCTGCTATGCTCAGGGAGTTGGTTAGAAGCTCAATGGTTTCACCTTCCAAATTTCCTCTGCGTACTCTCGTATTGTCCGATCGCTTGAAAACGGCCCCATGCCAGCCACATTGAGAATGGCCTTCCTCGTCCATTCGTCGGGATTGCGATATAGCGCATCCACTTTCGTCTGCGTTGCGACATATGACGCGTAGTCGGCCAGGAGCAGATAATGATCGCCATGCCGCAGTAGCGAATCGACAATCGGTTTGAAACGCTCGTGATCGTCGGGTGAGAAATAGCCGGAGCCGATCTGATCCAACGCTTGCGCAAGCAATGGATTTTCTTCGTAGTGACGAACCGGGTCGTAGCCGTTTGCTTTGATGCGGGTCACTTCCTCGGCGGTGTGGCCAAAGATGAAAATGTTGTCTTCGCCCACGTTCTCGTGAATTTCGATGTTGGCGCCGTCCAGCGTGCCGATGGTCAGTGCGCCATTCAAGGCGAGTTTCATGTTGCCGGTGCCGGACGCTTCCGTTCCCGCCGTGGAGATTTGCTCCGATAAATTGGCGGCGGGAATGATGAGCTCGGCGACCGAGACGCCGTAATTGGGTACAAACACGACCTTGATAAATCCATTCACGCGCGGATCGTTGTTGATCTTGCGGGCCACATCGTTAATCAGCTTGATGATCAGCTTCGCCATTCGATAACCCGACGCCGCCTTGCCGGCGAAAACGAAGGTGCGCGGCAGCCAATCCGCGTCGGGATGCTCGATGATCGTGTTATAGCGCGTGATGATATGCAGCACGTTGAGAAGCTGGCGCTTGTACTCATGCATGCGTTTGACTTGCACGTCAAAGAAGGAAGCCGGGCTGATGGTTATCCCGGTCTCTCGCTTGATGTAGGTAGCCAGCCGTTCCTTGTTCGCGGTTTTCACGGCGCCGAAAGCATTGATGAAATCGGCGTCGTCGGCGCAAGCCTTGAGCTTGGATAGTTCATCGAGGTTCACGCGCCAATTGGGTCCGATGCGGCTATCGATCAGTTTCGAAAGTCCTCGGTTTGCATTGCTCAACCACCGCCGCGGCGTGACGCCGTTTGTTTTGTTGCAGAATCTTTGCGGGAATAGCTTGTCGAAATCGGCGAAGATGGTTCGGGTGAGCAGGTCGCTATGCAGCTTGGAGACGCCGTTGACCTTGTGGCTCGCGACGACGCAGAGGTAGGCCATGCGCACATGCCGTTCGCCGCCTTCGTCGATGAGCGATACGCGGCGCATCAGGTTCGGGTCGTCGCCGTGCGTGGTCCTTACCCAATCGAGAAAGCGGCGATTGATTTCGAGAATGATTTCGAGGTGGCGCGGCAGCACGCTGCGCATCATGCTGACCGGCCAAGTCTCCAACGCCTCCGGCATCAACGTATGGTTGGTATAGGAGAATATGCCTGTGCAGAGTTTCCAGGCGTCGTCCCACGGAAGGCGATGAATATCGACCAGCAGGCGCATCAGTTCGGGAACGGCGATGGCGGGGTGCGTGTCGTTCAGGTGAATGGCGATTTTGTCGGGAAGCTCGGAGAAGTCGGTATGGTCATGCAGGAAGCGATGGATGATGTCCTGCAACGATGCGCTGACGAAAAAATACTCCTGCCGCAGCCGCAACTCGCGCCCTTGATAGCTGGAGTCGTCAGGATAAAGAACGCGGGTGACGTTTTCGGATCGGTTCTTATTCTGTACGGCGAGCATGTAATCGCCTTGATTGAATACGGCGAAATCGAGCGCCTCACACGACTTTGCATGCCAGAGGCGAAGCGTGTTCACCGCCTTCGTGCCATAGCCGGGAATGATCGTGTCGTAGGCCATGGCGAACACCTCTTCGGCGTCCACCCAATGGGCGCCGCCTTGATGATGTTGCACCCAGCCGCCGAATTGAATCGGATAGACGACATCGGGGCGAGGAAATTCCCAGGGATTGCCGTTCTTCAGCCAATCGTCAGGCTGCTCGACCTGATAGCCATCGTGCAAGTGTTGCGCAAACATGCCGTAGTCGTAACGGATGCCATAGCCATAGCTCGGTAAACCAAGCGTCGCCATGGAGTCGAGAAAACAAGCGGCGAGACGGCCCAGGCCGCCGTTGCCGAGCGCCGCGTCGGGTTCCTGCCCCAGGGTTTCCGCGATGTCGATACCCATATCCTTCAATGCCGCGGCGAATTCATCGTAGAGATTGATAGCCATTAAGCTATTCGTGAGGGCGCGGCCAACCAGAAACTCCATCGACAGGTAATAGACTCGCTTGACGTTTTGCGCGTATTGGCGGCGCGTGGTGTCCATCCAGCGCTCAACCAGGCGATCGCGCACGACTTGGGAAAGAGCGACGCACCAATCGGCGTCATGGGCGACCACGGGGTCCTTGCCGATGGTGTAGAGCAGACGATTGGCGACGGATCGGCGCAGGGATTCCGGGTCGCTCCGCGGAGGATCGTAGTGAAAGTTCTTCAAATTGGCTCGAATGGTCATAGGACTGGGCATTCTCAATAAAGATAAAACGGCTTTAAGGTATCGACAGCCTCGATGCCTGATTTAGCGGTTAACATGCGGGAAATGTTGACATGTCATTTCAGCGATTGGAAGTCATCTCATTAATAACTTGCAGCAATACAATCGCTCCCTGTCAAAAAATAGGCGCGGTAGGAGGGAGGCGCTCGCGGTAACCCCATATGCTCAACTTAAGGGGATGGTAATTTTTGTCATCCTGAGCGCCAGCGAAGGATCTGCTGTTGTTTCCTCATGCAACCACCGCAAAAAGCAGATTCTTCGCTGGCGAGACTGTAAAAGTATCTACTGCGCGGCCCGAGTTTGCGGCTCCGGTACTCAACGTACTACTCGTACGCCTCCGTTCCTCGCCGCAAACTCGGACCGCTCGCTACGATTCTTTTACAGTCTCTGGCGCTCAGAATGACAATATAGGCGCTTATGGCTTAAGTTGATGCGCATGGGAGGCGCTCGTGGTAACCCATCGTGGTATCTTGCCCCTCGCGACGGGTTCGGCTTTACTCTACCCATCCTACGGATTGTGAAAAGTCATGGCTGCATAGGGAGGGATTTACGATGAACACGGAGTTAATAGGACTCCTCGCAGGCGCACTAACCACTGCGGCTTTTTTGCCGCAGGTTTGGCAAATCTGGAAAACCCGATCCACGAAGGATATTTCTCTCGGGATGTACGTGGTGTTTGTCACCGGCTTGTGCTTATGGTTGATTTACGGCTTGTTAATTGGCTCCATGCCTGTCGTCGTGGCGAACGCGGTAACGATTGTGTTGGCGTTATACATATTGGTGATGAAGTGGAGGTGCGGCTAGTGGGGCCAAGGGCGAACCGGGATCAGGCCTATCAATAGACTTTTTTCCAAACCGACTGCGCAACCCTACATCGCGCCATAGGTTTGGAACAATGTCTAATCAAGAGGCCGTCCATTTTTTACCTATTTCTGAAACAGGATTTTCCTTAACTTTCTATGCGCGACAAATTACGGTCCCTTTCGGTGAAGGCGGGCGACTTTATCCGGCAGAATACTGGGCCATCGAGCCATGCGAACGCCTATGTGCGTAAGCTATTCGATCCTGCAATTTCGTTGCGGAAGAGGGTGCTTTACGGCATTAGTGGTCTTGCAGGGCTCTGGCTGGTTTGTCTTTCTCTCTATGCGCTGATCCTGATTCCGTTCACGCCTGGTATATCGGACCTGAGAAAGTCCAAGAGCGAGGAGCCGAGTGTTTTGTTGTCGGCCGACGGCAAGGAGTTGATGCGGTACAAGCGATTGAACCGCGAGTGGATCAAGCTGGAACGAATATCCTCCTCGGTGGTTGACGCGTTGATCGCGACGGAAGATCACCGATTTTATGAGCATCATGGGATCGATCTGAAGCGCACTGCATCCTCGGTGGTCTATACGATTTTGGGCGACACGCAAGGCGGCTCGACAATCACCCAGCAGCTTGCCCGCAACATGTATCCGGACGAGATCGGCCGCAGCGCGACGCTGACGCGGAAGCTGAAGGAGATGATCACGGCGCTCAAGATCGAGTACGCCTACTCCAAGAAAGAGATTCTCGAAACGTATCTCAACACGGTTCCTTTTCTCTATAACGCCTACGGCATCGAGATGGCGTCCCGCACCTATTTCGATAAATCCGCATCCAATTTGAACCTGTTGGAAAGCGCGACGCTGGTCGGCATGCTCAAGGGAACGAGCTACTACAACCCGGTGCGCAATCCGAAGCGATCGGTTAGCCGACGGAACGTGGTGCTCAGTCAGATGGTGAAGCACGGCAAACTCGATCAGGCGAAATTCGATGCGCTGAAGAAAAGACCGTTGCGTCTCGACTTCGAGCGTCAGTTGGAGCAGATCGGCCCTTCGCCTCATTTCGCTGAGCATGTTCGCAAGTGGCTTGTCGATTGGGCGGATCGAAACGACTACAACATTTACGCCGATGGCTTGGTCGTGCATTCGACAATCGACTTTCGATTGCAGAAGCTCGCCAATCAAGCGGTGACCAAGCAAATGGATGCGTTACAGGCAGTGGCGGATGTGGAGTGGGGATTGCCGTCGGGGAAGCTATTGTCGACATCCATGGGCGCCTACGCTTATTCGAAACGTCGCGTGCAGCCCTTCAGTTATTTCTGGAAATCGAACCCGCAATTGATGGACGCATTTATTCGCGAAACGTCCGAGTTTCGCGTAGCCCTGGATGGCGGCGCCAGCGAAGCGGAGACCTTGGCGCGCTTGCGTGACAACACTGAATTTCTTGCTACGTTGCAAGCGCGCAAGTCGCGATTGGAGGCGGGCTTTGTCGCCATCGATCCTGATACGGGCTTCGTGAAGGCGTGGGTCGGCAGCAGGGATTTCGGGCTGGATAAGTTCGATCATGTTGCGCAAGCAAAGCGACAACCGGGCTCCACATTCAAGCCGATTGTTTATGGCGCCGCTTTGGAAAAAGGGCTCAGCCCTCGGCGGCGTTATGAGGATCGTCAGGTTGAAATTCCTTTGCCCGATGGCAGCGTTTGGCGCCCCACCGATAGCGAACGGCCCACAGGCCGGTCGATGACGATGGAGGAGGGACTGATTTATTCGAAGAACAATATCACCGCTCAAGTGATGCAAGAGGTGGGACCAAAGGAAGTCGCGCGCCTTGCGAAGAACATGGGCGTCAGCGAAAGCGCCATCGACGCCGTGCCATCGCTGGCGCTCGGAACGAGTCCGGTCTCGTTGGTTGAGATGGTTTCTTCCTACGCGACAATCGCCAGCCTTGGTGCGTATCGAAAACCGCTGGTAATTACGCGAATCACTGACAAGGCCGGCAATATCCTGGCTGAGTTCGCTCCCGAGGTTGATCAAGCGCTGGACAGGGAAAATGCGGTCGTTTTGGTGGACATGATGCGCGGCGTCGTCGATCAAGGCACCGGGCTCGGGATTAGGAACGTCTTCGGCGTTCGCGCGGATGTGGCGGGCAAGACGGGAACCACGCAGAACAACACCGATGGTTGGTTCATTTTGATGCACCCGCAATTGGTTGGCGGGGCCTGGGTTGGATTCAATGATCCGAGAGTAACGATACGGAGTAATTATTGGGGGCAGGGCGCGCACAACGCTCTATACGTCGTCGGCGACTTCTATCGGCAAGCGCTTAACTCGGGGGCCATCAGCGGTAAATTGGCGTTCCCGCGACGCCCCTCCACCTCGATCTTTGCGCCTATCATCGATCGTTTCCATGAGTGGTTCGATCGTCAGCGAGGCGTTGAAAGTCCGGAGCCCGAAAAGAAAGAGATTGCGCCGCCTCCGGAGCGGGAGCCGCCGCCGGAGAAGGATTTCAATTTGGACGAAGTGGATCGTGTTATCGATCAGGTGAAGGAGACTGGCGACGTCATTAATGACCAAATTGACCGTTTCGAAAGGTTAAGACGGGACGTTGAGAGAGGTTTAGGGGGCGGTTGATTGGCGGATGGAAGCCTTCGGGGGTGGAGTCACCACCACGCAATTGCGCCCGCTTTTCTTGGCGGCGTAAACCATTTCGTCGGCTTGCTTGACTAGCATATCGAGGTTCTGGTCTCCATCCCGCAAGGCGACCCCAAAACTGGCAGTGACGCGTACAACGTCTGAGTTTAACGGGACCTCGCACGCTTGCAATTCTCGCCGCATTCGTTCCGCCAGCATGCAGGCGTCGGCATGGCCGGTATCGGGCGCTAAAACCATAAATTCTTCGCCCCCGTAACGGGCCAAAGTATCTGTTGTACGAATGGCGTTTGTAATAACGGTCGTGACGCGTGACAGGACGATATCGCCAGCGTCGTGACCATGTCGATCGTTAATCGCCTTGAAGTGATCCACATCGAACATGATGAGCGCGAGCGGCATCCCGCTCCGGCGGGCGCGTTCAATTTCCCTGTCCGCCAGATCAAAGAATCCGCGACGGTTGAGCACGTTCGTGAGAGGATCGGTAACCGCCAAGCGGGTGAGTTGCTCATTCGCCGCAGTAAGTTCGGCCGTGCGCACTATCACGCTGGCGTCCAATTGCCGATTTAATTCATTGAGGCGGTGATTGCTATCTTCCAACTCGATTTGTTTGTTTCGCAATCCAGACATCAGGACGGATAGCCCAAGCGCCATGACGCTCATCAGGAAAATGAATTCCTGCGCTTCAATGACCGCATTTCTTGGAGGCAACGGGCCGAATGGATTGGCGCCGGTTGTTGTCAGCACGACGGCGCTCAGTGCGGCGACCGCAACGGCAAAAGCAGTCCAACGAAGTTCGAAGCGAGCCGCCATGAACAGTAAGAAAGGTAGTAAAAGCATCGGGCCCACATGCACGTCATGCAACATTCCATCCTGTCCCATCGAGACGATCACCAGAGTCGCGACAGCTCCTAGCGACACCAGCACGTCCGCAGCGCGCAAACGCGCACGCGACGATTCACGGCGGATAGGCCAAAAACTGAGCAGCACCGGCGTGAAGATCATCAGCCCCAAAGCATCTCCCACCCACCAGATCAGTAGAAACTCCACGTAATTGGTTTCGCTTCCCCGGAAAAGACTATAAATCGTGGCGCCGAAACAGGCCGCCACGAGAGCCGCGATAACGGGGCCCGCCAGAATAAACTTTGGCACATCTCTCAGCGTGTCCAATCGAGGATGGAACCGCCATCGGGTAAGCAAGACAAAAGCAATTGTCGCCTCCAGGACGTTCGTGACGCCAAACAACAGCGCCTCGGTCAATGTGAACGCTGGCAAGTCCGCGATAACCTCGGCGCCGATGGAAAGCGCAGCGAATGGCAAGAAGCCGCGCCCCTGAAAAAGCAACAAAGCGGTAAGAAGGACGCTGTTGGGCGGCCACAGAATAACCATACCTTCCGGCATGACGGTATAAGTGGCGCCTAACTTCGCCCCCAGGAAATACAGCAGGGGGACCAGGATGTAATCAGTCAGCCTTGGCGATTTTGTGACGGTCATCAACTTGGCGGCGCGGATGAGAGCGAAAGTAAGCCGGAAAAACCAGGCGTCTGCTTTCAGGAATGCAGCGCTAACTGCGGCAGCTGCTTTGACCACAAATCCGTTGGATGTTCAGATTTTTGATCGAAAAATTAGGGCAGGGCAACTCCTCCAAGCATCCTTCACATCGGGTGGAAGCGAGCTCGTCAGCACTACTGTAAGA
>DATLHW010000265.1:0-2190 GCA_035539675.1 Burkholderiales bacterium
CTTTTCACGTCGCCGATATCGACGTTCTTGTATTTGATCCGGGTCTTGCCGGGCTCCAATCCTTCGGCGGTTCGGAAGCTGATCACGATTGTCGGCCCGCGTTCGATGATGGCCTTGGTCGCCAGCCATGCGCCGATCAATGCAACGACAACCGGAATCAGCCAGACCAGAAAAAGCGACCAGCGGCTTTGACCCGAGGCGGCTTCCGGAATCTCCGAATCAGAAATCGACTCAGGCATCTTCAGCATCCCAGGTTAAACGCGGATCGAAACTCATCGACGCCAGCATGGTCAACACGACAAGAACGCCAAACGCCAACGCGCCAGGCCCGGCCGTGATTTCCGCAACCGATGGGATCTGCACAAGCCCGACGAGTAGGGCGATGACAAAAATGTCGAGCATTGACCACCGACCGATGAAATCCACGAATCGATATAGCTGACTGCGCTGCATCGGCTGCCACGTCGAACGGCGTTGCGCCAGAACAAGTAGCAGGGTTAGCGCAAGAAGCTTCGCCAGCGGCACAACGAAACTCGCGATGAAAACAATCGCCGCCAGCACCCAGGAGCCCGTCGTCCACAAATAAACGACGCCGCTCAAAATGGTGTCCACCTGCGAATCGAAAATGGAGCTTGTTTCCATTATCGGCAATAGATTCGCCGGTAAGTACAGAATATAGCCGGCGATAAGCAGAGCCCAGGTGCGCCAGATGCTATCCAACTTACGAAAGTGCAGATGCGATCCACAACGCGGACAAGACCATCTTTCGTGGTCGGGGGTCGGCTTGCTCAGTTGGCCACAGGCATGGCAGGAGAGCAATCCAGCTTTGGCGGCTGTAACGTATTGGGTCATGAATGGGTCGCTTCCACAGTATCGGAAACGATACGTCGCTCCTCCTCGATCGCCGCCATCCGTCGCCAGAAATCGCGAGAATCGAAGGAGCTTGCCGCAGCGGCCTGCAACAACATCAGCCCGGCCAACGCCCAAAGTCCAACGCCCACGGTTACCTCGGCGATGCTCACCAGCTTCACGATCGTGACCAGCGCGCCA
Source organism: Burkholderiales bacterium (assembly GCA_035539675.1). Classification (GTDB taxonomy): domain Bacteria; phylum Pseudomonadota; class Gammaproteobacteria; order Burkholderiales; family DATLHW01; genus DATLHW01. The sequence continues at coordinate 1,051 of DATLHW010000265.1, forward strand.
AGCATGAATACCTCGATCATCGCCCATGGCTGCATTGCATGGATCAAGCGAAACACCTTCGATGCCCCACGCGGCTTCCGACAAAACCGCAGCGGAAGCAGCAGGTAAATCATGCCCACGATGTTGGCTGCGGGAACGAGGATGGTTGTCACGAGCACGAGCGACGCGACGAGCGGTTTGTTCTGCTCATAAAGGGCGAGCGCCGATTCGAACAAAGTGGCGGAACTGATGGCGCCTTTTGCATCCAGGGTCGCGAGCGGATACACATTGGCCAGGAAGAACAGCAAGGCGGCGCCGAAGGAGAAAGCGAGCGAGCGATTCAAGCCGTCGCGAGGGCTTCGATAAAGCATGGCGTCGCAACGAATGCAGCGAGCCGTGCCGCCAGAGGAGCACGAAGTCTCCCGCTGCAACACGTCACACTCGTGGCAAGCAATTAGAGTCGATGAGGACATTAGCTATTTTAGGACTTACGCAAAATCGCCCCAGCGGCATTGCAGCCTCCGTGCCGTACAAGCTCGTACCGTCTACGTCGGCGCGCCTTGCTGGGACGTTTTTGCGTAAGTCCTACACTCGCTGAAGAAGGCGGAAAACATAATTACCGTTGAGAGGAGGAATTGTCAAACAAGCGGCAATGCGAATGTGTCGAAAACCGGGAGTCACGAACCCGGCCGCACGTTCGACGAGCCCCCCCACTCCTACACGTAACGGGGATTTTTAGAGCGGTTGTCCTGATCTACACCCTATCCAGAAAAATTTCCGTCTGGTCCACAAGCTCGAAACAATGCGCTGACCCGCTGTAGTCCCACCTTTCCACATTACATCGACTTAATTTGTCGGCCCCCGAATGACGAATCAAATTAACTGAATTCGATGCCTCTCTACGCAGCCGCGAAGACACGGCCGTCCCCGCCTGCGCAACCCACGCGTCGCGGGATAAATCATCAAGACGCTCCTTCAATGGACGAACATACGGCAGATGAATATGTCCACCGAGCAACAAATCCACGCCGGCATTCACCCAGGCCCGCACCGCCTCATCACCGCCATGAAGCAAATTTCGCTCGTCTTCCGGACGCGTCACGTGCACGGGCTGATGCGTCACGACGATGCGCAATTGATTCGGACGAGCCTGATGTAAAC